>JAGQIB010000477.1 GCA_020431545.1 Gemmatimonadota bacterium | reverse complement strand
ACGCCGATGCCGTGGGCGCGAAGCTCGACCCCTTCGTCGATCGTGGCCACGCCGACGGAGTGCGCGCCCTGCTCCTGGGCAACCCGGGCGACGGCCGTGGCGCCGTGGCCGTAGGCGTCGGCCTTGACCACGAGCTGGAGCTGGACCTGCGGTCCCACCAGCTCCCGGAGGCGGCGGAGATTGGACGCCAGCACGTCCAGGTCCACTTCCACCCAAGTGCTCAGACGTTCCACGTCACTTCCCCTTCCTCCCCCGGGATCCGCATCGTCGGCAGCATAGGCAACGCCCGGGCCGCGGGCAAGACGGCCGACGGGCACCGCGCGCCGGCGGCCCTCCCGCCCGGGCCCACCAGCCTTGCCCGGCCCGCAACCGCCCGGTACGCTGCGGGATTGCGAGGAGAGAGCCGATGCCGTCTGCAGCCTTCCAGCGACTCCTGGAGCTCGAGCTCCGCCTCCGCGGCCCGGGCGGCTGCCCGTGGGACGCGGAGCAGACCATCGAAACCCTGAAACCCCACCTGCTCGAGGAGACCTACGAGGCCCTCGAGGCGCACAGCTCGGGCGACGTCGACGAGTTCCGCGAGGAGCTCGGGGACCTGCTCTATGTGCTGCTCTTCATCGCGGTCATCGCGGAGGAGCAGGGCCTGTTCACGGTGCGGGACTGGATCCAGGGCGCGTACGACAAGATCTACCGCCGCCACCCGCACGTGTTCGGCGAGCTCGCGGCCGAGAACGCGGGCGACGCGAAGCGCGTGTGGGAGGAGCAGAAGCGCAAGGAAGGCAAGAAGGACCGCGACTCCGTGCTGGACGGGATCCCGCACTCGCTGCCGGCGCTGATGCGCGCGCGGCGCGTCCAGGAGCGGGCCGCGGCGATCGGGTTCGACTGGGAGCACGAGGAGCCGGTGTTCGCGAAGGTCGAGGAGGAGATGGAGGAGGTTCGCCAGAGCTGGCGCGCGGGCGACACCGAGCACGCCGTCTCCGAGCTCGGCGACGTTCTGTTCGCGGTGGTGAACCTGCTCCGGTTCCTGAACCGCAACCCCGAGGAAGTCCTCGTGGGTACGATCAAGAAGTTCGAGCGACGTTTCCGCGTGGTGGAGCGCGCCGTCAACGAGCAGGGACGACGGATGACGCTCGACGAGATGGACTCGGTGTGGGAGCGCGCGAAGGCGGACGAGGGCTGATCTACCGCTCGCCCTTCCCCGCGATGCCGCGCCCGGTCCGCGGCACGACCTCCACGCGCGGCTCGTCGATCCGCTGCACTCCCTCGAACGGCGAGTCGAAGATCGAAGGCTCCGCGTCCCCGTGCGCCACGACCCGGTGCGGCTCCACGCCGGCCGCGACCAGGAACGCCTTCAGGTACTCCGCGCGCAGAATCGCGAGTCGCGTCGCCTGGCTCTCGTCCGGCCCCGGGGAGTGCACCCGCAGCTCCACCAGCAGCGCCGGCTCGCCGTTCAGCCTCTCCGCGAGCTCGTTGAGGTCGTAGTAGCTCGCGGGCTTCGGCTCGACCTTCTGCCCCTCCCAGGCCACTCCCGGGAGCAGGAACGGGGATCCGAGCCCCACGCTGTCCGGGCAGCCGTCCTCGTCGTCGATGCCGTTGTAGTCCTCCGGTTCCTCGGGGCATTTGTCGTTCTCGTCGAGGATGCGATCGCGGTCCGCGTCCTTCTCCGGGCAGCCGTCCGAGTCCGCGACGCCGTCGAGGTCCTCCG
>JAGQIB010000476.1 GCA_020431545.1 Gemmatimonadota bacterium | reverse complement strand
ACGGTGTTCCACAGGAAGCGGAAGCCGTCCGTCATCCACAGGACCTGTCCGCCGGCGTTGATGAGCGCGACCTCGGAGTCCGGCTGCGTCCGACGGCCGGTGATCACGCGGCGGGCGGCGCGGGTCAGCGCGGGCTGGAGGATCTCCACCAGCCGGGTCCGCTCGTAGTCGAACTCCACGTCCGATCGCTCGCGGTAGAAGACGAGCCGCCCGAGCGATTCCGCCCGGTCCAGACCGAGGTGGGACACGATACCCCGGTAGTAGCCCGACTCCTCGTGGAAGCGACGGAAGAAATCCGTGCCGCGGATCTGCTGGAGCGCCGGATTTCCCGTGCCGTCGAACGTCGTCGTGCGGACGCCGCTGCGGCGAAGAAGTCGAACCGGCGTGTGCTCGCCCGTCGCGCGCGCGATCGCACGCAGGCGCTCCGGATCGAACTCGCGGTACCAGAGCGACATGCCGGCCGCGTTGTCGGTGGGGTCGTTCAGGGCGAGCGAGACGTCCGTGGCGCGGAGGATGCGCGCGAGATCGTCGGCGACCTCGTACAGCGAATCGGGGCGCGTATCGGTGAGCTGGGAGAGGTGTTTCCGGATCTTGAATGCGCGCTCGTAGCTCGATTCCTGGAGGGGCTTATCCGACATCGCGTCCCTTCATCCCCGATTGGCTTTCGGAGTGACGACCGGGTGCAAATCCAAGCCAGCGGTCCATCATACCGGATCCGCGGCTCCTTTGCCGAGCCCTCATCGTTCGATCCCGGGGCGCGGGGCCGTCGGAGCGACGGAATGTGCCGTTACGGGCCGGAAGGGGGGCCGCCGAGTGCGTCGAGTGCCCGGATTCGAACGGTTTCCGGCCCCGCCGCGACGGCGAGCTCGAACGCCCGCCGGGATTCGTCCGCCCGGCCGAGCGCCCGCAGCGCGAGGCCACGCGCGTAGGAGATCTCGCCGAGCGGCGCGCCGGCTCGTTCCGCGCGATCCAGCGCGTCCAGTGCCTCCTGCGGTCGGCCGAGCAGCATGGAGACGTTCGCCGCCGTGCTCCAGTAGACGAAGTCGTTCGCGGCCGGCGCGTAACCGGCGAGCGCCGAGTCCGCCGCCGCCGGGCGGCGACGCATCGCGAGAAACCGCGCGAGCGCCGTCGGGGATCCGCCGAGCTCCACGCTTCGCCGGTAGGCTGCCTCGGCGGCCGGCTCCCGTCCCTGACCGAGGCGGAGCGTCGCGAGCATCTCCTGCAGTTCCGGGTCGCGACGTCGATCGCGGAGCGCCCGTTCGATACCCGCCTCGGCCTGGTTCCACTCACCCGCGGTCAGGGCGGCGTGGATCGCTTCGCGACGGACGGGCCATGCTTCGTCGGCCGCGCGCGTCCAGCTGCGGATCGAACCCGCGGTGAACGCGAGCGCGACAGCGGCCACAGGCACCGCGGTCGACGACGGCGCGAACCGTCGCGCCCGCTCCGCGAGCTCGCCGAGCCCCCACGCGATCGCCGGGAGCGCCGGCAACGCGAATCGTCCCACGGGGTGGACGAACAGGGGCACGGCCAGGAACGGAACGGCCGACAACGTCGCGATGCGCGCGGCCGGCCGGTTGCGCACGGCCAGCGCGAGCCCGAGCAGGCCGAGTCCCGTCACGATCACGCCGGTCGGGGAAGCGCGAGACGCGCTGGCCCTCGCATGACCGAACCAGTGCACGAGTGCCTCGCCGGAGAGAAAGAACTTCCGGGGATCGGCCGCGGCCGCCACGCGACGCGGATCGACGTCTCCCTGCGCGTCGCGCATCTCGTCGATCGCGCGTCCCCAGGCGTCGCGCATGTCCTGATAGTCGTCGGGCGCGCCCTGGTACACCTCGAACTTCCGCAGATTCCAGTGGGTCTTCAGCGTGAGCGCCCACGTGCCGGACGCGTCGTGCAACGCGATCACGTACGGCGCGAGCGGCAGCGCGAGCGCGGCCGTGAAGATCCACGTCTCGCGGATCGACGCGCGACGCCGGAACACCGCGAGAAACGGGAGCGGCAGGAGCGCTCCGAGCGCCTCCGGGCGAGCGAGCGCGGCGAGCCCGGCGAGCAACCCGGCCACCGCCGCGAGACCGGGTCGACGCCTTGCGAACGCCTCGACGCCGAGTACCAGCGCGCCGACGGTCGCGGTGAGCGCGAACGATTCCGAGAGAGGTCGCGCGGCGGCGAGCACCGCTTCGGGATGGAACGCCAGCACCGCCGCCGCCACGAGCCCCACGGTGGGGTGACCGGCGCGTCGGCCGGCGATCCAGGCCAGCGCCGGGAGCATGATGCCCGCGAGCAGCGAGACGGCCACGAGTCCCGGGCCCACACCGCCCAGGAAGCGGAACGCTGCGCCCAGCAGGGGATAGCCGGGCGGCCAGATCCAGATCGGCGACGCGAGCTCGCCCAGCGTGAGTCCTTCGGCGATCCGGAGATAGGTTCGCGCGTCGCCGGTCCATTCGGCGGGCGGCAGCCACGTCCGGATCGCGATCGCGATCCGGAGCGCCGCGCCGCCGAACAGGATCCCGGCGCCGAGCCGCCTCAACGCGTCTTCGGCCCGATCATGTCGCCCGGTCGGACCCACTCCTCGAACTGCCCGGAATCGAGGACGCCGAGTTCCAGCGCCGCCTCCTTGAGGGTCTTGCCCTCCGCGTGCGCCTTCTTCGCGATCTTCGCCGCGTTGTCGTAGCCGATGTGGGGATTCAGCGCGGTGACGAGCATCAGCGAGCGGTTCAGCAGCTCGTCGATGCGTGCGCGGACGGGCTCGATCCCGTCGACGCAGCGCTCGCGGAACGAGTCGCAGGCGTCCGCGAGCAGGCGTGAAGAGCGGAGCACGTTGTGCACGATCAGCGGCTTGTACACGTTCAGCTCGAAGTTGCCGGACATCCCGCCGATCGTGACGGCGGCGTCGTTGCCGATCACCTGGGCGCACACCATCGTCATCGCCTCGCACTGGGTCGGG
>JAGQIB010000475.1 GCA_020431545.1 Gemmatimonadota bacterium | reverse complement strand
TCGAACACGATCTCCGCGCCGGCCTCGCGCAGCTTCGGCCCGCCGACGGCCACGATCCGGCACGTCGGATCCAGGTCGCGGAGGGCGCGCGCGAGCTTCCCGCCCACGACGTCGCCGGACGGCTCCCCGGTCAGGATCAGGACGGTGCGCTTCGCCACCGCAGCGCCTCAGTAACTCGGCGCGGCCCAGATCGAGCGGCGCTCCGCGATCGATCCGAGAACCCGCTCCGCGAGCGCGACCGCGCGGGTCGCGTCGTCCGGATCGATCGACTCGTTCGGTCGACCGCGCACGGCCTTCGCGAACTCCTCGAGCTCGCGGACGAGCGGATTGTGACCGGCGGGCGGCTCCGTGTTCTGGCGCGTGACGCCGAACGGCGACGACGCGTCGCGCGCGAAGATCTCGGCGGAGCCGGTGGCGAGGTCGAGCGAGAAGTACGCGTCCTGCTGGAAGATGCGCAGCTTGCGCACGGGCTCGCGACTGACCCGGCTCGCCGTGAGGTTCGCGAGACCGCCGCCGGGAAACTCCAGGCGCGCGCTCGCGATGTCCACGCGATCCGTCAGCACCGCCACGCCGACCGCCTCGACCCGAGTGGGCTCGGCCCCGAACATCGCGAGCAGGAGATCGAGGTCGTGGATCATGAGATCCATCACCACGTCGACCTCCGTCCCCCGCGGATCGAACGCGGCGAGTCGATGCCCTTCCACGAAGCGCGGCTCCACCAGACGCTCCGATACGGGTCGCCAGGCGCCGTTCCACCGCTCGACGTGACCCACCGCGAGCACTCGCCCGGCGCTCCGGGCCGCGTCGCGCATCGCCGCGCACTCGGCGACTCCCGCCGCGAGCGGCTTCTCCACAAGCAGATGACAGCCGGCGTCCAGCGCGCGCCGCGCCACCTCGCCGTGTCGATCCGTGGGGACGGCGAGGACGAGCGCCTCGCAATCCGCGAGGAGGGCGTCCAGCTCGGAAAAGAAACGTGCGTCGGTGGAGGATGCCCGGGCCGCGTCGACGTCGTGGGCCCCCACGAGCTCGACCCCGGCCGCGAGCGACGCGCACCGCACGTGATGGCGGCCCATCCGGCCGAGTCCGACGACGCCGAGACGAACGGGATCCACGGGAGCCCTAGCGCACGATTCCGCGGTCCGAAGCCTCGATGAACCGGAGAAGGTGTTGGATCTCCTCGCACTCGCCGTGCTCGGAGCGGATCCGCTCCACGGCCTGGGAGACGTTCAGCTTGGAGCGATACAGGTGGCGGTAGGCCTCCTTGAGCGCCCGCCGCGCCTCCACCGAGACTCCGTTGCGCTCCAGCCCCACGGTGTTCAGCCCCACGACACGGAGCGGATTGCCGGCCGCCTTGAAGAACGGCGGCATGTCCTGCGAACCCCGGGAACCGCCGCCGACGATCGAGTACCGCCCGATGCGGACGAACTGATGAACCGGCGTCATCCCGCCGATGATCGCCCGTTCCTCGATCTCGACGTGTCCGGCCAGATTCACGGAGTTCGCGAGGATCACGTGGTCGTGCAGCACGCAGTCGTGCGCGACGTGCACGTACGCCATGAGCAGGCAATGACTGCCGATCCGGGTGGCGTGGCCCTCCTCGGTGGCGCGATTCACCGTGACGTACTCGCGGAAGACGTTGTGGTCCCCGATCTCCACGCGACTGCGCGCGCCCGAGTACTTGAGATCCTGGGGAACGCCCCCGATCGCCGCGCCGTGGTAGAAGCGGTTGTTCGCGCCGGCCACGAGCGGACCGTCGATGCGGACGTGGGATGCGAGCTCGCAGCCCGGCCCGAGCTCGACGTCCGGCCCCACGATGCAGTACGGACCGACGACGACGTCTTCCGCGAGGTGGGCCCGCGGATCCACGAGAGCCGTCGCGTGAACGCGCGACAGCGGCAGCACGGCGCGATCGCTCACTACGTCCCCGCTTCCCGATCGACGACCGCGGACATCAGGTCCGCCTCGGCCACCAGATCGTCGCCGACGAACGCCTCGGCGTGCATGCGGCAGTATCGACCGCCGCCCCGCAACTTGTCCATCCGGACCTCGAACCGCAGGGTGTCCCCCGGGCGGACCGGCCGCCGGAACTTCGCGTTGTCGATGCCCATGAAGTACATGAGCTTCGATTCCGGGTGCTCCACGGTGTTCAGCAGCAGCACGCCGCCGGCCTGCGCCATCGCCTCCACGATCAGCACCGCCGGCATGATCGGGTGGCCCGGGAAATGTCCCTGGAAGAACGGCTCGTTCACGGTGACGTTCTTGAGCCCCGTCACGCGCTCCCGGTCCACGAGATCCACGATCCGGTCGATCAGGAGGAACGGATACCGGTGCGGCATGATCTCCATGATCTGCTGGATGTCGAGATCGATGCTCTTCTGACCGGGCGAGCGCCAGCGGTAGCTCTTCTTCGCCTCCTCCATGAGCTTCTTCACGAAGGCGACGTTCACCGAGTGTCCGCCGCGAACGCAGATCAGGTGTCCCTTGATCGGCATCCCGAGCAGCGACATGTCGCCCACGAGATCGAGGATCTTGTGGCGCACGAACTCGTCCGGAAAGCGGAGCGGCTCGGTGGATTTGATGCCTTCGGGCGTGACCACGACCGCGTTCTCGAGGCTGCCGCCCTTGATCAGTCCCGCGGCGCGCAACGGCTCCACATCCTCCAGCATCGCGAAGGTCCGCGCGGAACAGATCTCCTTCACGAACGTCTCCGTATCGAGATCGAACGACGCGTACTGCGTGCCGACCAGCTTGTTCGGATAGTCGATCGTGAACGTGACCTTGAAACCGTCGTGCGGCAGCAGGATTCGCTGAGTCCCGTTGGTCTGGAACGTGATCGGGCGCTTCGTCTCGTAGTAGTGACGAAGATCCTCCTGCTCCTCGATACCGGCGGCCTGCAACGCCTCCACGAACGGACGCGCGGAACCGTCCGGCTCGCACGGCTCGGCCGAGCTGATCTCGATGTCTAGATTGTCGAGACCCAGGCCGGCCGTCGCCGAGAGGAGGTGCTCGACCGTGCCGATCTTGACCGTGCCGTCGTCCAGCGTGGTCCGGCGCGGGTCGTTCGCGTCCTGGATCGTGTCGAGCGCGAAGTCGATGCGCGCGGGGATGGACGGCGATCCGGGCAGGTCGGTCCGGACGAAGCGGATGCCGGAGTTCGGCGCCGCGGGCAGGAAACGAACGGTGCTCTGGGTGCCGGTGTGGAGGCCGACTCCCCTCACCTCGGCGGGGGCGCCGATCGTTCGCTGGCGATCCTGGATCAAGGGGCCTCCTCGGACTCCGGTGCTCGTTTCTCCAGCGACTGCAGGCGCCGCTCGAGGTCCGGCAGGCGCTTCACGAGGGCCTGCGACCGGAAGAACTCGCGCACGGGCCGCGCAGGGAATCCGGTGACGCTCTGGCCGTCCGGAATGTCGCGGGTCACGCCCGCCTGGGCGGAGATCGTGACGTCGTCGCCGATCGTCAGGTGGCCGGGAATGCCCGCCTGGCCACCCATGCGCACGCGCTTGCCGATGCGGGTACTGCCCGCGATGCCGCTCTGAGCGGCGATCGCCCCGTTTTCGGAAATCGCGGCATTGTGGGCGATCTGTACCAGGTTGTCAATTTTGGTGCCGCGCCCGATCACCGTCTCTCCCAGCGTGGCGCGGTCCACGCAGGAGTTCGCGCCGATCTCGACGTCGTCGCCGATGCGCACGATACCGAGCTGCGGGATCTTGGCCCAGCCGCCGTCCGGAAGAGGCGAGTAGCCGAAGCCGTCCGCCCCCACGACGACCCCCGGGTGCAGAACCACGCGATCGCCGAGGACACAGCCTCGTCCCACGTAGGCGCCCGGATACAGGTAGCATCCTTCGCCCAGGACGGCGCTCGACTCGACGAAGGCGTGGGCGGCGAGGCGGGTGCCGCGGCCCAGCCGCGCCCGCGATCCCACACAGGCCCCGGGTCCCAGGGCGACGTCGTCCGCGAGCTCGGCGTCGGCGGCCACGACGGACGTCGGGTGGCGCCCCACGATCGGCGGCAGCCCGGGGTCGAGCCACATCAGCACCTGACCGAGACAGCGATACGGATCGCTCACCCGGACGGCCGCGACCCCGTCCGGGCAGATCTCGCCCGGCGCCAGCAGCACGCCCGCGGCGCGCGTGCGGGCCAGGGCGGCCCGGTACTTGGGATTCGCGAGAAACGACAGGTCCGAGGGGCCGGCCTCGTGCAGCGGGCGGACCGCGGTGATCACGCGATCTCCCGGACCCTCCACGGTTCCCCCGAGCCGCGACGCGAGGTCGGTCAGGGTCCAGCCGCCGGTCATTCGGACTCGCTCGGCGTCCCGCTCCCGGCCGTCGTCTGCAGATCCTGGATGATCGTCTGGGTGATGTTCACGTCGTCCTTCGCCCACACGACGCCGCCGGTCCCGGCGTCGAGGATGATGTCCACGCCCATCTCCCCGCCGATGCGCGCGACGACGTCGAGGATGCGCTCCGCGATCGGCTGCGTGAGCTCCGCGTTCCTCTGCGCGGCCTTGCCGTTCACGCCCCAGATGTCCTCCACGAAGCGCTCGTACTCGTCCCGCATCCGTCCGAGCTCGTCCTGCTTCTCGCGGAAGCGCTCCTCGGACAGCATGAGGCGCTGGCTCTCGATCTCGGCCGAGAGCGCATCGATCTCCTGACGCTTCTCGCGGGCCTCCTGCTCCCACTCGGCCAGCTCGCGATCGAGCGTGGTCTGGGCGTCGTTCGTGCCCTCGTACTGATCGAACACCTGCTGGTAGTCGATCACCGCGATCTTCTCCGCGGCCCGCGCCGGCATCGCGGCGACGAGCAGCAATCCGAGGACCGCGACTAGAACGTCTGGCCGCCGATCTGGAAATGGAACTCCCATCCTGGACCTCCTTGACGAGCGGTTCGGTCGAACCCGTATCCGTAGTCGAAGCCGAGCTGCCCCACCATGGGCACGTCGATGCGCACGCCGAGACCCGCGCCTCGCTTGAGATCGGCCAGATTGAAATCGCCCGGTCCTTCCCAGGTGTTGCCGGCATCCGCGAACGCGAGAGCCTGCACCGCCTGCACCACCGGGTAGCGCAGCTCGGCCGACACGATTCCGAACGTGCGGCCGCCCGTGGAGGGGAACAGCTCGTTCGGCACGATGTCGTAGTCGTCGTAGCCGCGCACGCCGTAGCTGGAGATTCCACCGAGGCGGAAGCGCTTCCAGAACGGAACGTCGTTCGCCGAGTCGAGACCGGTCAGCCATCCGGCGTTCGCCCCGAGTGACAGCACGAACTTCGAGACGGTCCGGAAGTACGACCGGGTCGAGATCGTGGCGAAGAAGTAGTCCTCGTTCCCGCCGAGAGCCGTGCCCGCGATCTCCCCCACGAGGCGCGTCGACGTTCCCCGCGTGGGGAAGAACGGGCTGTCCACGGAGTTCCGGAAGAAGGTCCCCGTGAGCGCGGAGATCGTGGTGGGATCGGGATTGCCGATCTCCGCCTCGTAGCCGGGCTCCGGATCGAGCTCGTACTTCGCGAGCGAGTACCGCAGCGACACGCTCGAGTAGTCCAGCCACGGGAACGGACGACCGACCCGGAGGCCGCCGCCGCGGCGGCTCTCGATGTACTCCGTGTACCGCCGGCGCGTGTCGAACGCGTCGATCCCGCCGGTGGTGGGGGTCCCGAACAGCCACGGCTCGGTGAACGACAGATCGAACGTGCGGAATCGGCCGAACTCCGCCCGGAGCGACAGGATCTGGCCGTTGCCGAGGAAGTTGTTCTGGGACAGCTGAAGGAAGCCGGTGAGGCCCGCCTGCGAGTTGATGCCCGCGCCGAGGCTCGCCGTTCCCGTCTGCCGCTCGTCGACGTTCAGGATCAGGTCGATCGCGCCCGTCTCGCGATCCGCGGTCTTGCTGTCCATCTGGATGTCGTTGAAGTACCCGAGCTGGAACACCTCCCGCTGGCTGCGGATGACCCGCGACCGCTTGAAGATGTCGCCCGGCGCGACCCGCAGCTCACGGCGGATCACTTCTTCCTTCGTGCGCGTGTTGCCCGTCACGATGATCCGGTTGATCCGCGCCGGATCGCGCTCGGTGAGCACCCAGTCCACGTCGATCGAGCCGTCGTCCTGCGGCTCGCGGCGCACGTCGATGTTCGCGTAGATGTAGCCCTGCTCGTGGAGCGTGGAGTAGAGGTTCGAGGTCGACTCGTCGAACAGCGCGGTGTTGAACGGCTGGCCCTCGTACAGCAGGATCGCGGAACGCAGGCGGTTCTCCGGGATCTCGCCCCCATGGTCGAGATCCACCTTGCCCACCGTGTACTGGGGCCCCTCCTCCACGTCGATGTCGAGGAACAGTCGCTCCTGGTTCTCGCTGAACGTCTTGCGCACGTCCACGATCTTCGCGTCCACGAAGCCGTCCTCGCCGAGGCGCGCGACGATGCGCTCCTTGTCCTCGTCGAACACGTCTTCCTTGAAATCGCCGCCCCGGTACCAGCGATCCTCCTTGGTCTTGAGGACGCCACGGAGAGCGTCGGACGCCACGTGCTCGTTGCCGTGGAACCGGATCTTCTCGACCTGGACCTTCTTGCCCTCGTTGATCCGGAACGTGAGGTCGGCGCGTCGCTCGCCGAGGAGCTCGGGCTCCACCTTCGCGAGGAGGTAACCCTTGGATCGGTACAGCGTCTCGAGATCCCGGCGCGCCTGATCGACGGCCGCGGGGCTCACGAGCTGTCCGGGCACGAGCTGCACGACCTCCGCGAAGTCCTTTTCCTTGAGCTTGTCCTGTCCGTCGTAGCGGACCCGCAGGAGGGTCGGATTCTCCTCCACCGTGATCTGGAGCGCGATCCCGCCGTCGCTGCGCTCCGCACTCACGCGGATGTCGCGGAACAGGCCCTGGCGCCAGAGATTGCGGACCCCCTGACGCACCTGATCGACCTGGTAGCGATCGCCGGCGTCCAGACCGAACGTCTCCCGGATCAGCGCCTCGTCGGTCTGGGCGTTCCCCTCGATCTGGACGTTCGTGATCATCTCGGGCGTCTGCGCCCGTCCGGTCCCGGAGGCGATCGCCAGGACGGCGCCCGCCAGAAGGACGGTGACGATTCCGCGCGTCGCACCGAACCGGGGCGCGCGGCGCCACGGGCGGGACGCGCTCGATCGGACCGGACCGCCGAGGAGCGGGCCGAGGACTCGGGGGATCCGCATGCAGGAAACTCCGCTCGACGGGGACGACGACCGGGAAAAATACACCGGAGGGGGGCTCTCCGCAGCAAAAACCCGGGCTCGGGATCCGAGCGGACGGGCGCCCGCCATGGCGGGGGAACCCGGCGGAGGTCCGACGGTTCCCGCGAGGCTCCGCACGATCGTTTCCCACGAAAACGGCCCGGGGGAATCCCCCGGGCCGTCGTCTGCAGGCTCTCGGCGTCGAGATGCGGCCACCGCGCGGTGGGGCCATCGCCCCCCGGCGGCCGGAGCCGACCTACTTGCTCTCCACCTTCTCCGTCGTCGAGGGCTCGGCCTTCTTCCGCCCGCCGATGCGCTCGAAGTTCAGCTCCTCGCCGCCGACGAAGTCGACACGAATCGCCTCTCCATCCTTGAGGGCGCCGCGCAGCAGCTCATCAGACAGCGGATCCTCGACGTACTTCTGGATCGTGCGCCGCAACGGACGCGCACCCGCCGCCGGATCGAAGCCCTTCTCGATCAGGAAGTCGCGCGCCGCCTCCGTCATCTCGACCTTGAGGTTCCGCTCCGCGAGACGCTCGATCGAGTGACGCATCAGGATGTCCACGATCCGCGTCATCTCCTCGCGACCCAGCGGGCTGAACACGAGGATCTCGTCCACGCGGCCGAGGAACTCCGGATTGAAGGTCTTGCGGACCTCGTCCATCAGCTTGCCCTCGATGCGCTCCTTCACGTCGGACGCCTCGTCCTTCGAGCCGAAGCCCATCACCGTGCTCGCCTTGATCTTCCGCGCGCCGACGTTCGACGTCATGATCAGCACGCAGTTCTTGAAGTCCACGCGGCGGCCGTAGCTGTCGGTGAGCTGACCGTCGTCCAGCACCTGGAGCAGGATGTTGAAG
>JAGQIB010000018.1 GCA_020431545.1 Gemmatimonadota bacterium | reverse complement strand
AGCACCATGCCGTTCTCCAGCGCGATCCCGAACAGCGCGATGAACCCGACCGAGGCCGGCACCGAGAGGTTCTGCCCCGAGATCGCGAGCCCCGCGATCCCTCCGACCAAAGCCAGCGGGATGTTCAACAGGATGAGCGACGCGCTCTTCGCGCTGCGGAAACTCGCGAACAGGAGCAACACGATGAGCAGCAGCGTGGCGGGGACCACCACTGCGAGTCGACGGTTCGCCTCCTGCTGGAGGCGGAACTGTCCGCCCCACGTGACGAGCGTGCCGGCCGGCAGATCGACCTCGGCCCCGAGGCGTTTTTCGGCCTCCGCCACGAACGTCCCGATGTCGCGGTCCACCACGTTGCACTGGATCGTGATGAACCGCTGGCTGTTCTCCCGCGTGATCTGCCGCGGTCCCACGATCTCTTCCATCGTGACGAGCGCCTCGAGCGGCACGGAACCACGGTTCGGGGTGGGGACCAGGATCCGCCGGATCGCCTCCGGTGTATCGCGCGTGGGCTTCTCGTAGCGCACGAGAATGGGGAAGTGGCGCACGCCCTCGAACACGTGGCCGGCGATCTCTCCGCCGACCGCGGCCCGCAGGATCTCCTGCACCTCCGCCACGTCGAGGCCCCAGCGTGCGATCGCGGCGCGATCGACGCGGATCAGGAGCTGCGGGGTGCCGCTGACCTGATCGACCTGGACGTCCGCCGCCCCCGGGACTTCCCGCACCACGGCGGCGACGTCGTCCGCGATCGTCCGGAGCTGATCCAGGTCCTCGCCGAAGATCTTGATCGCGAGCTCGGCCCGCACGCCTTCGAGCAGCTCGTCGACCGTCATCTCGATCGGCTGGGTGAGATTCACGAGCACGCCGGGGAAGTCCGCGACGGCGTCGCGGATCTGCGCCTCGATCGCCTCTTGCGACTCCCGGGATCCTTCCCGCAGCCGCACGTAGACCTCGGCGTTGTTGACGGGGTCGGCGTGCGCCCCGACCTCGCCGCGCCCCACGCGGGACACCACCTCCTCGATGTCCGGCAGGGCCAGGAGACGTCGTTCGATCCGCAACGTGGTCTCGCGGGCTTCGTCCAGCGAGATCGAAGGCGCCATGGTGACGCGCGCGGCGATCGTCCCCTCGCGCAGCTTCGGCGTGAATTCGGAACCGAGGCGGGGAAGCAGCATCGCCCCGAGCGCGGACATGCCGAGCGCGAGCACGATGGCGGCCGCCGGACGTCGCACGAAGAACGTCACGAGCGGGCGATACGCCCGGACGAGCCAGCGCTCGAGACGCGGTCCGTCGTCTTCGGTCGGACGGTCTCCCGGGTTCGCCCCCGCACCCCGCCGCTTCCGGGCGAGCAGCAGGTCGCTCGCGAGCGGCGCCAGCGCCAGCGCGAACACCAGCGAGCCCGCCATCGCGAGCGCCACGGCTTGCGCCAGCGGTCGGAACGTCTTGCCCTCCACGCCCTGCAGCGTGAAGAGCGGGAGGAACACGAGAATCACGATCGAGATCGCGAACACGATCGGTCGCACGACTTCGCGGCATGCGTCCGCGACGACCTCGCGACGGGGCGCACCCGGCGCCGCCGTCCGGAGGCGGCGATCGACGTTCTCCACGATCACGATCGTGC
>JAGQIB010000017.1 GCA_020431545.1 Gemmatimonadota bacterium | reverse complement strand
TCACGATCGTGCCGTCCACCATCATGCCGATCGCGATCGCGAGCCCGCCGAGCGACATCAGGTTCGCGGAGATCCCGAGCTGCCGCATCGCGAGCGCGGCCGTGAGCACGGAGAACGGGATCGCGAGCGCGACCACGATGCTCGGTCGGATCCCGCCCATGAACAGGAAGAGCACGATCGCCACCAGCACGATCCCCTGCAGCAGCGCATCGCGCACGGTGCTCACGGCGGCGGCGACCAGGCTCTTCTGCTCGTAGTAGGGAACGATGCGCACGCCGTCCGGCAGGATGGAGTTCAGCTCGGCGAGCTTGTCCTCGACGTCGGCGATGACGTGCGAGGAGTTCGTGCCGAACAGCTTCACCACCATGCCGGCCACGACCTCGCCGACGCCGTTCCGCGTCTGCAGGCCGCGTCGCACGGCGCCGCCGATCTCGAGGTCCGCGACGTCGCGCAGGGTGACCGGTCGGCCGTCGTCCGTCTTCACGACGATCGAGGCGAGATCGTCCAGCGACGTGGCGAGTCCCACCGAGCGGACCACGATCTCCTCGCCGTTCCGCTCGAGGAACTGCGCGCCGACGTTCCGGTTGTTCGCGCGGATCCGCTCCAGGACCTCCGGCAACGTGATCCGGTAGCGGGAGAGCTCCTCGGGATGGACGATCACGTGGAACTGACGTTCGTACCCGCCGATGCCCAGGACCTCGGTGACTCCGGGGACCGTCTGCAGATGGAACTTCACGATCCAGTCCTGGATCGCCCGCAGGTCCTCCAGCGAATGGCGACCGGTGGTGTCCTCCAGATAGTAGAAGAGGACCAGCCCCATGCCGGTCGCGATCGGTCCCATCTCGGGCTCGCCGAATCCGGCCGGGATCCGCTCGCGCGCCTCCGCGAGTCGCTCGCCCACGAGCTGGCGCGCGAAGTACAGGTCCATGTCGTCGTCGAAGTAGAGGTTCACGACGGAGAGGCCGAAGTTCGACACCGAACGCACCGTGCGGATCCCGGGGAGTCCGGTCATCGCGGCTTCCACCGGGTAGGTCACGAAGCGTTCGATCTCCTCGGGCGCGAGGCCCTCGGTGACCGTGAACACCTGCACGAGATTCGGCGAGACGTCCGGGAACGCCTCCACCGGCAGGTCGCGGTACGCTCGATAGCCGGCGACCACCGCGAGCGCGGCGAGCACCCCGAACAGCAACCGGTTGCGCAGGCCGAGTTCGACCACCCGCTCCAGGAATCCGGGCTCAGTGCGCATGGCCATGCCCGAACGAGCCCTTCTCGAGCTCCGCCTTGATCGCGAATCCGCCGGTGGCGACGTACGTCGTGCCGGCGGTCAGCCCTTCCACGATCTCCACCCGGTCCTCGCCGAGCCGTCCGAGTTTCACGGCTCGCGGGGCGAAGCCGTCCTCGGTCTCCACGAACACGACGTCGTCGCCTTCGTGACGGTGGATTGCGCTCCGCGGGAGCGCGAGCGGGACCTCGGTGCGTTCGATCTCCACGAGTCCCGTCACGAACATCCCGGGACGCCAGTCGCCCCGCGCGTTGTCGAGCACGACCCGCGCGGTCGCGGTCCGGGTTGCCTCGTCCAGAATCGGGGTGACGTAGTCGATGCGTCCCCGGTCCGGTCGCGGTTCATGCCCCACGAGGATCCGGACGTCCTGCCCGATGCGGACGTGCGCGAGGTCGCGCTGGAACACCGCGAGCTCGACCCACACCGTCGAGAGGTCGGCCACGACGAAGGCGTCGCGGTCGCGGGAGATGGCCTCGCCGCGCGACAGATGGCGACCGATCACGGTGCCGGCCAGCGCGGTCCGCAGCTCGAACGTCGCGAGGCTCTCGTCGCTCTCCACGATCGCGAGCACCTGCCCGGCCTGCACGCGGTCTCCGACCTTCGCCCGGACTTCCTTCACGATGCCGGCGTAGCGGGGGACGAGGTGCGCGAGGCGATCCGCGTTCGGACGAACCTCGCCCGGCAGAGAGACGGAGCGCTCGATCTCGCCGGGGCCGGCGGCGGCCAGCGTGATGCCGAGCTCGTCGCGGAGGTCGGGGCCGAGTCGGATCGCTTCCGATCCGTGCTCGTCTTCGTGTTCCTCGTGGTCCGCGTGATCGTCGGAACCGGCGGTCGGGACGGCCCCGTGGTCGTGATCGTGGTCGTGGTCGTGTTCGTCGTGCTGCGCGCGGGCCGGAGCGACGGCGAGCATCACGGCGGCCGCGATGGAAAGGCGCAGATCCCTCATGTCAGTTCCCTTCCCCGGGGGCAACCGGTGCGCCGAGCAGGTGCTCGAGCTCGATGGTGGCGAAACGATGGTCGGCGCGAAGGTCCAGCTCGCGGGCGTGCAACTCGAACAGCGCGCGCTCTACGTCGAGGACGTCGGTGAGGCGCAGTCTGCCCAGCGCGTAGGCCTCCTGGGCCTCCTCGAACGCGGCGATCGCTTCGGGGAGAATCCGCGCCCGCACGGCTTCCGACTCGGTCGCCGTCGTGACGAGCCGCGCGTGCAGCGATCGCAGCTCCGCCTCGGCGTTCCGCTCCTGCTCGAGGCGAAGCCCTTCCGCGGCGTCGACCCGGTGGCGGGCCGCGCGCTTCGCTCCGTCGCGCCGGTCGGCGAGCGGCAGCGGGACGCTCACGCCCAAGATCCAGGCGAGGTCCCCGGTGTCGCTCCACCGCCGGAGGCCTCCGCTCAGGGTCACGTCGGGAGTACCGGTCGCGCGCGCCTCATCGGCGGCCGCTCGCTGGGCCGCCGTGCGGAGTTCGGGGCGCCGAGCGTCCGGTCGGCGCGGCAGTCTCTCCAGCAACGCGGCCAGAGGCGGTGGCGTTCGCGCCGGAGCGAGATCTCCGTCGACGGCCGCGAAGTCCGGATCACCGCCCCACTGCGCGGCGAGCTGCGCGCGGGCGATCTCGAGATCCCGCGCGAAATCGTCGCGACGCAGGCGATCCGTCTCCGCCGCGACGCGCGCGCGCCGCTCCTCGATGAGAGAGGCGCCGCCGGCCCGCACCCGGCGCGTCACGGCCGCGAGGAGCTCGTCGCCGAACGCCACGAGCGTGTCCGCGAGCGCGAGGCGACGTTGCGCGACGAGCGTCTCGGCGAAGGCGTGGTCGACCTCGGCCCGGACCTGCCGGCGCCGGGCCGCGAGATCGAGGTCCGCGAGGTCCCGCTCGAGGGCCGCGACCCGGACGCGGGCGGAGCGTTTGCTCCCGAGTTCCAGCGTCTGCGAGAGGGCGAAGGTCGCCTCGAGCGCGTCGAGACCGGAGGCGTCGCCGGTCCCGGCGAAGTTCTCGAAGGACACCTCCAGCTCCGGGTTCGGCCGCGCGCCGGCCTGGTCCAGATCGGCCGCGCGGGCCGCAGCCTCCGCGACCATGGCGGCGAGCCCGGGGTGGGCCGAATCCGCCCGGGCGCGCGCTTCCTCCCGGGTGAGGGCGTCGGCCGCGGCAAGGCCGGGGACGAGGGTGACCAGCGCCAGCGCGAACGGCGTCGCGTGGCGCGCGAGGTCCGTGGGCAACACGAAGATGTCTCCCGGATCCGGTCGAACGCCGGGGAGCCGTCGCCACCGCGCGGTCGCGCGGGGCGGCACCCAGGGCTCCGGATCTCTCAATCAGGTTGAGATAAAGCGACGAAGTGATTCGGGAGAAATCAGATCCGCAGGGGGACGTCGCTGGGAAGGACGGCCGTGGTGGGCCGTCGATCGCGGATCAGGCAGCCGGCGAGGAGCGGCTGGGGCAGCGGGAACGCCGCCAGGGGCCGAAGTTCCGCCACGGCGGGCGTGGCCAGGAGACCGCGTTGCCCGAGCGCTGCCGGCAGCGAGCTGTCGCTGCAGGGGTCAGCCATGCAGTCGGATTCGTGCCCGCAATTCTCGGCCGGCCCGTCGTGATCCTCCGCGTGGGGCTCCGGGCAGCCGTGCACGAGCACCCCTGCCGTGCAAAGCACCGGCTGGAGCAGCATCGAGACGCCGATCAAGAGAGCCAACATCCGACGGAACACGGGACCTCCGGAAGTGCCCAGGGATTCCTGAGCATCGGTATGCGGAGCACGGGTCTCCAGGATGACGAATCGCCCATCGTTCCGTCAAGCCGCCCGGCACGGAAACGGGCGGCCCGCGCTCGGCGAGCCGCCCGTCAGCAGGCGCAAGTCCGGGTCGATCAGCGCAAGCGAACCACGCGCCGGACGGATTCCTCGGAGCCGGCCCGCAGGCGGAGGAAGTACACGCCGGCGGCGGTCTCGTGCCCGCTCGCGTCCCGCCCGTCCCAGGTCAGCTGGTGGGAGCCGCCCGGCAACGTTCCGTTCCGGACGGAGCGAACGCGTCGGCCGGTGGCGTCGAGGACGTCGAGCGACACTTGCGACGCGCGCGGCAGCAGGAACTGCAGGTTCGTGCCGGCGCGGAACGGGTTCGGAAACGCCGGTGTCGCCGAGACGATCGCCCCCGGGAGCTCAGGGGCCGAGACGCTGTTGAAACACTGGAGCGCGAACGCCCGCAGGCGGTACTCGCCCGCGGCGTACGGCGGATCCGGGCTCGGAATCGTCTCCAGCGCAATGAGCTTCTCGTCGATGGCCACCACGTTGGCGAGCTGGATGTTCGTGGCACCGCCGCTTCCCACGTAGACCGGTGCGGCGGGGTTCGAAACGTCGATCACGCAGAAAGCCCGGTCGCCGTAGGCGTAGAGCATGCCGTTGGCCAGGGTGAGGCCGTTCGTCGTGTGCGGAGCGGTCGTCTGCCCGATCACGATCGGGCTCCCCGGGTTCGTGAAGTCGATCACGAAGAGATCGGTGCGGGAGGAGGCTCCGAGGAACGTGACGTAGGCGGTCGTTCCCTCGACGAGAAGTCCACGGACCGACGAGGGGACGGGGAGCGAGCTGAGCTCCCCCGGGGCGTCCGGATCGGAAACGTCGATGAAGTGGATCGCGGAGGTGTCGCCCGTCACGAGGAGCCCCGTGCCCGTGGCGCGCGAAACGAAGGCGCCCGGCACCGGCAGCAGGGCGTGCTCCGTGATCGTGCCGCTCGGATCGATCTCCACGGTCCGGAAGCCGCCGGACCAGGGAGCGTACAGGTAGGGCGTATCGAGGGCAGCGCCCGCGAGCTGGTAGAGACCGACGAACGGAGATCCGATGGGGATCTCCGTGGGGGTCGCGGGATTCGATACGTCGAGCGCTCGCAGGTAGAAGTAGTCGTTCGAGGGATCGGCGTAGCCGTGCGTATAGAGCGCCATCCCATCGTCCACCAGGAGCCCGTCCACGTAGTCGGTGCCCTCCACGAAGGAACCGATCTGGCTGAGCGAGCCGGGGTCGAACACGCGCAGCGCCCCCGAGTCGTCGAAGGACCCGCCGTACATCACCGCGAAGAGCAGGCCGCCGGACGAAGCCATCCGGCTCCCCGTCCCGTCCGCCGTCGGGGTCGAGACGGGGCTGGGGGATACGATGGCCGAGAGCTGTCCTTCGATGAGGGCTCCGCTCGTCGGTAGGTTACCCAGCCAGACGCGCCCTCCCGCGTTGCCCGCGATGCGCTGAGTGCTGGAGAACCCGGGCACGTGCGAGACGAAGGTCGACGTCTGGGGAATCGAGATGTCGATCGTGGCGAGGCCCTTGTGGACGGTCGGACCCGCAAGGAAGTTGCCGGCCTCCACCATGTCCAAGAGCAGGAGCGGCGCCACGTTCGCGAGGAACGTCGGGTTCGCCGGATTCACCGCGCTGAAGTGCCGGAGGGTCCCGTACTGATCGAGCGGGCCGATGTACCCGGTCGTTCCCCAGAACTCGGTGCCGCGCGCGTGAACGGCGAACGTGCCCTCGTTCATGTCGATGTGACCGATCTCGAGAGGCGTCGTCGGATCGGATACGTCCATCACGCGGAACTGGAGGTTGGTCGCGAGATAGGCGAGGTTTCCTTCCAGTGACACGTCCACCACGGGAATGCTCGTCACGGAACCGGTGAGGAACGGCACGTCGGGATCCGCGACGTTCACGAGCGCGAGGCCGCCGGATCCCCGGGCCACGGCGAGAAGAGATCCCTCCACGTCGAGTCGCCCGCCGACTCCCGTGAGGATCCCGCGCTGGAACGGAGCGGTGGGATCGCTCACATCCACGACGGAGACCTTGTTCGTCGTGGCGGAGCTGATGTAGACGAAGTCTCCCGCGTAGGCAATCTCACGATATGTGCCGTCGAGTGTCGCCGTGCCGACGGGCGTCTCGGGTCCGTCGATCTCGAAGACGTAGAACTGCGTACCCAGACCGAGCTGGAAGACGTGCGTCTCGCTGGCCGCGACCGCCGACCAGGCCTGCGAGGCGACGAAGACTCTCGTGGGGTGAGTGGGGAGCGAGTAGTCGAAGCACGGACCGGCGGAACTCGGTGCGGCGCCGGCGAGAACGGTGAGTGCCACCAGGATTCTCTTCACTGTCGGCCCCCTTGGAAAGGCGTGAAGGGAAGGGGAGAACGTCATTATCACCAGCTACGGGATGCGCCTCTACCACAAAGTATCCAGCTCCAGACGCAAGCACGGCCCGGGCGGGACCGCCCGGTCTTCCGGGAGGGGCGGGTCCGGGCAAGGGAGCCGACGCAGGCCAGAAACCGCCGGGAACGGGCTCGCAGGTACGTAGAACTCCCGATCGTCGTCTCGACGTGCCCGGCTATTGTTCTCCCTGGAGGGCGTCGGCGACGTGGCCTCGGCCGCGTCCGCTACGGGAGACGGTCGCCATGCCCGGACTGGATCGAAGAGAGTTTCTGACCACCTTGAGCCGCGTCGGTGCCACCGGAGCCGCGGCCGTACTCGCTGGTCCCGCGGAAGCGTCTTCCGCCCGCCCGCGCCCGATGCCCGACCAGCGCGGGGTGCTGGTCGACCTCACCCAGTGCATCGGATGTCGCAAGTGCGAATGGGCCTGCAACGACGCGAATCACCTGCCCGCCCAGGCGCTCGAGACGTTCGAGGACAAGACGATCTTCCGGGAGTTCCGTCGCCCGGACGCCGGCCACTACACGGTGGTCAACGAAGTGCCGGCCGGCGGAAACCTCGGAAAGGCCGTCTGGGCCAAGGTGCAGTGCATGCACTGCCTGGACCCGGCGTGCTCGTCCGCCTGTCTCGTGACCGCGTTCCACCGCGACGACACCGGCGCCGTGACGTACGACGTCAACCGCTGCATGGGCTGTCGCTACTGCATGGTGGCGTGTCCGTTCCAGGTCCCGGCGTACGAGTACGACAACGCCCTGACGCCGGCGGTTCGGAAGTGCACGTTCTGCCAGGGCCGGCTGGCCGAGGGCGGAGTTCCCGCCTGCGTGGAGATCTGCCCGCCGCAGTGCCTCACCTACGGACATCGCGAGGACCTGCTGGCACTCGCCCACGCGAAGATCGACACGCATCCGGACCGCTACGTGGATCACGTGTACGGCGAGCACGAGGTCGGGGGGACGTCGTGGCTGTACGTCGCCGACCGACCGTTCGAGGAGATCGGCCTGCCCACGCTCGGCTCGGATCCGCCTCCGCGTTTCACGGAGAAGCTCCAGCACGGGATCTTCAAGGGCTTCGTGCCGCCGCTGGGTCTCTACGCCTTGCTCGGCGGGTTCGCCTGGCTGTTCCGGCCGCGCCCGGAAGACGGCGACGCCGGTCGGGCGGCAGGCGCGGAACCCGAGGAAGAGGAGGCCGCGCCCACGCACCATCGGTTCTTCACGCGGGGAACTCTCGCCCTCCTGGCGGTGGCGATCGTGGGATTCCTGTTCGCGGCGATCCGGTTCACGACGGGTCTCGACACGGTGACGAACCTCTCCAACCAGTACCCGTGGGGACTGTGGATCGCGATCGACGTCGCCGCCGGCGTGGCCCTCGCGGCCGGCGGATTCACGACGGCTGCGCTCGCACACATCTTTCACCGGGAGCACTTTCACCCGATCGTGCGCCCGGCGCTGCTGTCCGCCCTGCTCGGCTACACGTTCGTGGTGCTCGGCCTGCTCGCCGATCTCGGGCGCTACTACAACGTGTGGCACCCGATGATGCCGTGGATGTGGTCCGGTCACTCGGTGCTGTTCGAGGTGGGCATGTGCGTGATGACCTATCTCACCGTTCTCTACGCGGAGTTCGTTCCGATCGTGACCGAGCGCCTGCGCGGGCGGATCCACTTCCGCGGCGCGATGGCGCGGTTCGAGCCGGCGGCCGAACGGTTCGTGGCGGCCGTCGACCGTTCGTTCCGTCGAATCATGATGTTGCTGATCCTCGCCGGGGTGGTGCTGTCGTGCCTGCACCAGTCCTCGCTCGGTTCGCTCGTGCTCCTCGCGCCGAGCAAGATCCACCCACTCTGGTACACGCCGATCCTGCCGCTCCTGTTCCTGGTGTCGGCTATCTCGGTGGGGTTCCCGGTGGTGATCTTCGAGTCGGTGCTCTCCGCGCGAGCCTTCGGGCGGGAGCCGGAGCGCGAACTGCTGTCGAAGCTCGGCCGCATCGTGGCGGCGATCCTGTCCATCTACCTGCTGCTGAAGATCGGGGACGTCACGGTTCGCGGTGCCTGGGATCTCGCGTTCGATGGCAGCCTCGCCGCCGGCATGTGGTGGGTCGAGGTCGGAGTCGGCGTCGTGCTCCCGATGGCGTTGCTGTACTCGGAGCGGATCCGCAACTCGATTCGAGGCATCTTCGCGGCGGCCACCCTCGTGATCGCCGGCGTCGTGATCAATCGGATCGACGTCTTCCTGGTCGCCTACCGGCCCGTCTATCCGGACCGGGCCTACTTCCCGCACGTCGGCGAGTTCGCGGTGACGCTCGGGCTCTTCGCGACCTTGATGCTGGTGTACCGCCTGATCGCCACGCACTTGCCGGTGCTGCCTCGCGTCGCGGAGTCGAACCGATGAGCGCCCGGACGATCGGCCTCGCCCTCGCGGTGCTTCTCGCGACCACGCCCGCCTCGGCGGCGGGTGGTGCGAAGACTCTCGCGGGTGCGGCGAGCTCCAAGCACGCCCAGTCGGCCACGGATTGCGCGGTGTGTCACGTCTGCCCGCAGCCGACCCGCGTCAACCCGTGCCTCGTGGACTGCCCGCGTCACGAGATGGGCGCCGCGATCGACTCCACGCACGTGCCGGGGATCGTGATCCTGGATCAGCTCGAGGATCTGTACGTACCCGTGCGATTCGATCACGCCACGCACGCGCGGATGACCCGGTTCTCGGGGGACTGCACGGCCTGTCACCACTACTCGCCGACGGACGAGGAGCCGCCGGCCTGCCGGAGCTGCCATCCGGTGGAGATCCAGCACGAGGATCTCGCCCAGCCCGGCCTCAAGGGCGCCTACCACCGACAGTGTCTGGGGTGCCACTCGGAGTGGGACGCCGACACGAAGTGCGAGTTGTGTCACGAGAAGAAGGCGGGGGGACGACTCGAGGGCCACGCGACGGATGTCGCGGCGCACGCCCACTACGCGCCGATCGAGGTCCTCGAGATCATCCGGTTCCCCACGGGCTTCGCCGACGGCGACACGGTGGCGTTCCATCATCGCCGGCATGCGACGCTGTACGAACCGGATTGCGCGTTCTGCCACCGGGAGCAGAGCTGCCAGCGCTGCCACACGCACGGTCAGCCCCTGCATCCGATGGGCGCCCCCGAGGAGAGCGACCTTCACGAAGCGTGCTTCCGTTGCCACGACGAGGACACGGGCGGTGTGGGGCACGTGGGGGGAGAGTGCGAGCACTGCCACGGTCGACCGGCGAACGAGCTGTTCGATCACTCCACGCTGGGCTGGAAGCTCGCCTCGTACCACAAGAAGGTGGACTGCCGGAGCTGTCACGGTTCGTGGGTCGCGGCGTCGCGGCCGGACCGTCGTTGCGAGTCCTGCCATCGCCGGGGGTTCGACCCGGCGACGTTCGATCACCGCGTGACGGGAGCGATTCTCGACGAGACGCACGCGGAGCTCGAGTGCACGGACTGTCATGGGGCCGGCTGGGGCGGGGCGCCGTCTTGCGACGACTGCCACGACGACGGTCGGCACTGGAGTGCGAAGACCGGATTCCGGGGCGCCGACTAGGCGCCCCGTATCCGTAACCGGGACCGGGCGGATGGCCTTCGCCCGCATTTGGGGGGGAGATCCATTGTCACGCGGGCGCACGCTCCTCGATTTCATTCGTACGATCTCGCTCGATCCGATCGGCGCCACGGGCGTCCTGATGGCGACGTTCGGCGGCGGACTGTTCCTGCTGTTCCTGATCCTGAGTCTCTCGGGGTTCCCGTTCAGTCCCTACATCGGGATCTTCATCTACATCATCCTGCCGGCCATCCTCCTGCTCGGGCTCGTGCTGATTCCGATCGGACGCTGGCGCATCGGCCGGAAGTACCCGGGAGAGCGCCCACCGCTCTTCGATCTCACGAACCCGGCCCACCAGAAGAAGCTCGGGATCGTGGCGGGCCTGACCGTGGTCAACGTGCTTCTGTTCGGTGCCGCCGCGTACGAGGCCTACCATCTCTCGGATTCCGACGAGTTCTGCGGCACGGTTTGCCACAAGGTCATGGAACCGGAGTGGACCGCGTACCAGACCTCTCCGCATTCGCGCGTGGGCTGTGTCGCGTGTCACATCGGTCCGGGGGCGGGCTGGTTCGTCCGGTCGAAGCTCTCCGGCGCGCGTCAGGTGCTCGCCGTGACGTTCAACACGTACTCGCACCCGATCGAGACCCCGGTCCGGAATCTCCGTCCCGCGCGGGAAACGTGCGAGCAGTGCCACTGGCCGGAGAAGTTCCACGGCGATCGGGTCGACGTGCGCCATCGTTTCCAGGAAGACGAGGAGAACACGGACACCGTCACGGTCCTCGCGCTCCACATCGGCGGCGGGAACCGGAAGGGCAAGCCGGTGTCCGGGATCCACTGGCATACGAACCCGGCGAACGTGGTGAGCTACGTCTCCACCGACTTCTCGCGTGAGGAGATCCCGTGGGTCAAGCTCGAGACGGCCGACGGCAACGTTGTGGAGTTCGTGTCCGAGGATTGCGACGACGTCGACCAGGTCCTGGCGACCGGCACCCACCGGACCATGGACTGCATGGACTGCCACAACCGCCCGACGCACATCTACGAGGAGCCCGACCGGGCCGTGGACCTCGCGCTCACCGACGGTCGACTGGACAAGGGCATGAAGTGGATCCGGCGGGAGGGAGTTCGCGCCCTCCGGACTCCGGTGGCCGAAGGGGAGGATCCCTACACCAAGATCCGCGCGGCGCTCGGCCAGGCGTACGCGAAGCGCGAGCCCGGGCTCGTGACCGAAGCCCAGCTCGACGACGCGTCGAAGGCCCTCACGAAGATCTGGTCCCGCAACGTCTTCCCGCACATGGCGGTGACCTGGGGCACGTACCCCACGTTCCTCGGCCACCAGGACGACGGGGGCTGCTTCCGCTGCCACGACGGCCTGCACGTGGCGGAGGGGGGGCGGACCATCCCGGACGACTGCGAGACCTGCCACGCCCTCCTGGCCGAGGAGGAGCAGAACCCGGAGATCCTCGAGCTGATCTCGGGCACGAATTAGATAAGGGATACCCGAAAACCGGGCCGAAACGGGCCTCCAGGCCCCGAAACCGGTTGATCGGAAATACCGGACTCTATAGTCTGGAATCGCATCGGAGCCGACTCGAGAAGGTCAGACCCGCTCTTCTGACCCTCCCGAAACCCGAGCGGATGGAGCCAGTGTGCATCGCCGCGTCGTTCTGTCGAGGCTCGCGCTCGTGATCGTCTGGGGTTCGCTCGCCGCGGCCATGCCGATGGCGCGCGCCGGTGATTCCGGCCCGGCCGTGGTGGCGGTCCGGGCCATTCTCCGGGGCCCGGACGCCGTGGATTCGTTCCGTTCTCCCGCGGCGGTCCTCGTGCGCGGCGACGTCTTCCTCGTCGCCGATCGGCTTCGTCATCGTCTCGTGCTGTTCGACGACGGCGGCCGCTGCCGCGGTCCGATCGCTCTCGCTCCCGGGACGGAGGGGCTACCGTGCGAGCCGAAGGCGATCGAGGCGGATGCGCGCGGCCGGATGTTCGTGGTGGACGCCGTGGACCGCGATATCCGGGTCCTGAACTCCCGCGGGTCGAGACTCGGAACGCTGCGGAGTCCCTTCGCGGGTGACGAGCGGCTGATGCCCCAGTCCATCGCCATCGCGCCCGACGGCTCGCTGTGGGTTCTGTACGCGGGGGATCGAAGCGAGGTCGTGGTGTTCGACGCCGCCGGCG
>JAGQIB010000474.1 GCA_020431545.1 Gemmatimonadota bacterium | reverse complement strand
GGTGCACCGGGCTGCGGATGGTCCGCGCCTGGTCGGCGATGGCCCGCGTGATCGATTGCCGGATCCACCACGTCGCGTAGGTCGAGAACTTGTAGCCGCGCTGGTACTCGAACTTGTCGACGGCGCGCATCAGGCCGGAGTTGCCCTCCTGGATCAGGTCCAGGAACTCGAGGCCGCGGTTCGTGTAGCGCTTCGCGATCGAGATCACGAGTCGCACGTTCGCCTCGATCATCTCGCGCTTGGCCTGCTCGGTCATCTTCTCGCCGGCGCGGATCTGCGCGCACAGCTCCGCGAGCTCGGGCGCGGTGCACGTGGCCTCCTGCTCCACCCGCCGGATCTTGCGCTTGGCGTTCTTGATGTTGCGGGCGTGCTCCTCGAGCTCCTCCGGCGTGAGGCGGCCGCGGCGCTTCGCGGACTTCAGCTCGTTGCCGCGCACGAGGAGGTTGATCTCCTCGGCGGTGAGCCCCGTCGCCTCCTCGACCTGGCGCACTTCCTCCTCCGCCTCGAGGACGCGCGCGTGCAGATCCTTGATGCGTAGCACGAACGCCTCGCCGAGCTTCGGCGACAGCTTCAGGTCCCGCAGATCTTCGTTGATGCGACTCCGGTACGTCGCGCGCTTCTTGTCGTACTCGCGACGTTGCTTCTCCGTCCACGACGCGCGCGGCGGCGTGCGACTCAGCTTGTCGAGCTCCGAGTGCGAGCGCACGATCCGGCGCACGCGGGTCAGCACGGCGCTCTTGTCCGCCTCGCCGGGCGCGCCGGTGGGACCGAACGTCCCCGTGTCCACGCGCACGACGTCGTCGACCGGCACCTTGCCCTTGTCCATCTTGCCGGAGATCGACGAGAGCTCCTTCACCGAGCTCGCGCTGCGGAACACCGTGAACAGCACCATCTCCTGGCCCTGCTCGATGCGCTTCGCGATCTCGATCTCACCCTGCCGATCGAGCAGCGGCACACGGCCCATCTCGCGGAGGTACATGCGCACGGGATCGTCGAAGCGGACGGGCTGCACCGCCGCGACGGGCTCCGCCGGCTTCTTGCGCGCCTTCTTGCGCTCGAGGCGCTGCCGGCCCTCCTCGACCGTATCCACGACGTCGACCTGGAGCTTGCCGAGCGACGCGTAGATCTCGTCCATCTCCTCGAGACTCGCGTCCTCGTCCAGGAAGTCGTTGATCTGGTCGTACGTCAGGAATCCCTGCTTCCCGCCCAGCTTCTTCAGGGACTCCATGACCTTGGCGTGCGACTTCTTGGTCTTCGCCATGCTTCTCCGCTCCTCCGCGGTGGGGTGTTATCTCGGCGATCCGGTCGGGGCGTTCAGGCGCGCGTACGCTCGGGCCAGCTCGGCCTTTCGCGAAACCAGCTCGACGAGCTGCGCCAGATCACCCTTCGCTTTCGCCCTTCTCAACTCCGTGTCCACGCGACCCATCTCGCGCTGCAACGCGCGCGCCTCGATCTTGATCGCCACGTCGTGCGCGGCGACCTCGCCGTGGGTCGCATACATCGAATCCATCGCGAGCTCGCCCAGCAGCTCGCGCGCCGCGGGGTCTCCCGCGAACGCTTCCAGCAGGGACGCCGCCGTGATCGCCCTCCCGTGGGACGACATCTCCCAGGCCTTCTCCGCGATCCGGCGCGTGACCGCGTGCTCGAAGTCCGCCGGCCCGAATCGCTCGAGCAGGCGTTCCCCGTGCACCTCGTCGTGCAGGACGAGTCCGAGGAACGTGAGCTCCACGGGCGGCGGCGGCCCGAACGAGACCGCCAGCTCCTCCGGCAGCTCGCTCGACTCCTCCAGGAAGTCCGGCAGATCCGTTTCCGGCCCCGGGTCGAACCCGGTGTCCGGTCCCCGCCCGCGCCCGGGCGACGCCTTCCGGACCTTGGCCGCCGGCCCCGGGGCACGAACCCCCGCCCGGCCGAGCGACGCCTCCCGCGAACGCTCGCGCTCCGCGATTCGCTTCTCGCTCGCGGCCGAGCGCTTCCGCATCTCGGCGAGCTGCTCCTCCAGGAGATCCGTCGGGACCGCGACGCGCATCGAGACTTCCTGGAGCAGGACCCGGCGCCGGATCGCATCCGACACGGGAGTCAACGCCTCCAGCGCCCGCCGCACGGCCCGCTCGGTGGCGGCGCCGCCCTCGTAGGCGTCGTCGCCGAGGAGGACGTCGATCGGATCGCCGCCCTGCTCGAGACGGCGGGCGAAAGCCTCCGGGCCCTCGTTCCGCAACAAACTGTCCGGATCCTCGCCCGCCGGCAACATCACGAGCGACAGCGACAGCCCCTCGGCGAGCAACGGACCCACGCTGGACTCGGCCGCCTTGCGGCCGGCGGCGTCGCCGTCGAACAGCACGGTCACCCGGTCACAGCTCCGCTTGAGCCAGGCCGCGTGGTCCGCCGTGAACGCCGTGCCGAGCGCCGCCAGTGCGCCGCGGAACCCGTGCGTCGCGAGCGTGAGCACGTCGGTGTAGCCCTCCACCAGGATCGCGGTGCGGTTCTCGCGCAGCGCCGCGGTGGCCTGCGGGATGCCGTACAGCGTCTTCCGCTTGCGGAAGAGCGGGGTCTCCGGCGAGTTCAGGTATTTCGGCTCGGTTCCGTCCAGCACGCGCCCGCCGAACCCGATCGGCCGGCCGCCCGGCGCGTGGATCGGAAACATGAGGCGACCGCGGAAGCGATCGTAGTAGCCGCCTCCGGTGTCGCGCGGGATCGCGAGACCGCTCTTCTCGAGGATGGGACCGGGAATCCCCTCGTGCGCCGCGATGCGCGCGAACTTGTCCCACCCGGGAGCCGACGCGCCGAGCTTGTACTCCTCCACGATGTCCCGCGAGAACGCGCGGCG
>JAGQIB010000473.1 GCA_020431545.1 Gemmatimonadota bacterium | reverse complement strand
CGCTCGGCGACGGTTCGGAGGACGTAGCGGGTGACGGTTCGCTCGGAGACGCCGCCGAGTGCGACGGCGAGTGCGGCGCGAACGTCCGGGAGTGCAACGGTTCCTCCTTGGGCGAGGGCGCGATCGAGTTCTCGTGCGACGTGCTCGACGGACGTTGCGGGTCGTCGTGGCATCGTTCGGGTTCTCCGGCGGGGATCATGTCTCTCCGTGCTTCCATGTTCGCGGGCTCCTTTCCGCGTGTGGTTGTGTGACGTCGCGCTAGCGGACAGCGTCTCCCGGGTGCGACTCGGGCCCGAAGAGTCCCGGCTGCGGTATTGCTCGTCGAGGCGTGCGGAAGTCCTTCGCATCTGGACACGTCGCGTGGTGCGGGACGATCTTCCCGTCCTCGCGTACGTCGATCGGGATCTTCCTCCCCTTGTTCGTGGTTCCGAATTGGAACAGTGCGCCACACTTGCACTTGTGCACGTTGCGATCGAGGCCCACGAGCCACACGGGCCACCCGCTCGGCTGGTTCATGTCGTCGCGTCCTTCCGCTTTCCGGTTCCGCCGCAGACCGGACAGTCGCGCGGCGTCGGGAACTTCGTCTTTCCCGTGCCTCCGCACCGCTGGCACCACGGCGGAAGTTTCGTCGGCTGCGGGTCACGCGCGGCCTCGGCCGCTCCGGGCCACGCGTTACCCTGGTAGTTCATCGGCCGCGCCATCGCGCTAGACTTCGGCCGAGGCGAGGTTCGTTCCGCGGCACACCGTCGGCGTGCTCCACTCGAGGCCGCCCGACCAATCGATCGAGATCGCTCCGCGGTTTCGGGCGGCGAGCGTCTCGCCGTTCTGCTTCGCGAAGAGCTGCGCGACCTCGGCGTCGGAGAGCGTTCCCGTCGGACTCTTCGTCTTCTGCCACCCGGCCTCGATCGAGATCCCGTCGAGCGCGCCCGTGGTCATCTGCCCGCCCGTGTTCCCGATGATGAGCCAGTCCGGCATCAGGCGCCGGATGTTCTCCGCGAAGACCTCGAGCGCGTGCCGGTACCGGATCTGCATCCGCTCTCGGTTCTCGAACGACCACTCCGGGACGCCGGCGGCCGCGTAGCGGTTCGCGAGGTACGGAGGGGGCGGAAGGAATTCGTCCCCGTAGATCCCGGACCATCCCGGCGTCAGTTCGTGAACGAGCGCGAGCGCGTGCTCTTCGACCCGGTTGAGCGACGGACGGAGATCCCACGAGTGACGGCGCGCGTCGTTCGGCACCTTCGGCCACGGGTGATACGAGAAGAACCGGCGCGTCCCGCCGAACTTCCGCCCCGGCACGAACCCCTCGCCGCTGCCGGGGTACATCCACTCCGGGCGTGCGAGTCGGTTCGAGATGCGCGCGTTCGGCGTGTCGTCGCCCCACGGCTCCGCGAGTACGGCGCGCGAGTTCACGTACGCGAGGAGGATCGCGCCCGGCTTGCAGTCCGGACGGTCCCTGATCGCGGCCGGGTCGTAGTTGTCGCCGCAGACGATCAGGTCGTACCCCGCGATCGACTGGTTCCAGTCCGAGAGGATGAAGAGGGCAAGCACGGTCACGCTCCTGCGGCCATCGTGAGCCGCTCGATCGGGTACAGGTGCTCGGCGTCGAGTGCGGTCCATCCGCGCTCGAGTTGCTCGCCTTTCGTGCGGACGTCGCCGGCGAACGACCATCCGCGGATCGCTATCACGTAGTGCGCGCGGCCGCCGCCGCGCTCGCGCCGCTCGTGCGCGAGGATGATCGCTTCGTCGTCGCGGTCGCTCGCGTGAGCGAGGAGGCGCGCGGTGTCTCGGCCGGTCGTGCGAACGAGGAGTCCGCCGACGCGCCCGACGGTCGACCGTGCCCGGGGGCGAGGAATCCAAGGAACCCCCAGGATCTTTGCGGTCGCGAGCTCGCCGCGAGCGTCACGCTCGAGGAACTCGATCGCCGGGAGGAACGCGCCACGCGCGCGGAGCGAGGTCAGGCGGAATGACGCGATCCGCTTCGCGAGCTTCTCGTCGCCGAACGTGAGCCATGTCCACGCCTCGCCCGTGCGGTGACAGCGTTCCACCGGGACCCGCGCGCCGACCCTCACGCCTCGGTCCCCGGGATTTCCTGCTGCGAGAGAACGCGCTCGAGGACCTTCCGGTTCGGCTCGCCGACGAGCGTGTGCGTCGAGAGTTCGACCTTGCCGGCGAGGACGGGCGTCCCCTCCCGCTTGATCGCCTTCGCGAGCGCGTCGTTCATCGACGAGACCGTCGCGTTCGCGGACTCCTTCGCGGCTTCTTCGGAATCCGCGACGATCGCGATCATCGACGCGACCTTGAACGTGTGCAGTTCCAGTGCCACTAGCCGATCTCCTCTTCGGCCGCCGGTGGGTTCTCTTCCGCGAGACGGGCGGCTTCGTCCTCGCGGTACTGCGCGGCGCAACGGGAGCAGACGAGGATCACGGCGTCGGGCCGGTGCTTCGTGCCTCCGAAGCGGATCTCCGTCGTCGCGGGGTTCCTGCAGGTCGGGTACGGCTCCGTCTGCTCGCGCGGGATGTAGGCGCACCGGTCAGCCATTCGAGCGCCCCTTCCGGAGCCGGCGCCGGTGTCGGTCGGCCGCGTCGGCGGCCGGGCCCGGCTCCTGCGGGCCAGCGGGGACCGGGCGGCCGATCTTCGCCTTCGCCTCGGCGATCTGGGCGCGGACGCGCTCGGCCTCGGCCTCACGCTCCTCGTCGGTCATCCGCTCGCGTCGCTCGATCTCCTCGTGGAGATTGATGATCGACGCCTCCGGGCGGGGAAGCTCGCCGGCACGCTCGGCCGCGTCGCTCGCGGTCTCGCCGGACACCGCCGCGCCGAGGTCCGCGAGGACCCAGCGCCACACGATCGGCTTCCCGGGACGCTCCTGGTACTTGAGCCGGCACGTCCGCTCGATCTCGGCGGCGATCTTCGGGATCTCCATCCCGATCGTGACCTGCCGCTGGGCGATCTCGCGGAGTTCCTGCGGAGCGGGGTAGCCCGCCGGGAGCCACGCGGGGCGGCTCGGCGGACGGTGCGTCTCGTGGAGCGTCACGATCGCTTGCCGGACGCGGGAGGCCTCGATGGCGAAGTCGACCTCGGCCCCGGGGGGCGCCGGCTTCTTGCCCGCTGCTACACGACCGGGGGGATCCCCCGTCGGTCCCGGCCGACCGTCGCTCGGGTCGTCCGACGGCGGATTTGTCCGCACCCCCCCTTCTCTTGAACTTGTATTACCTTCTCTTCTCTTGTGCGGGAGTACTCCCGCGGACCCGTCAGTGTTGCGCGGCGTTACAGGCGACATAGCGCCGCGCAAGGTTGGATCATCCGCGGGAGTACTCCCGCGCACGTCGTCGGTGTCCGCGGGAGTACTCCCAGAGTAGCGCCCCGCTTGATTCTCGAAGCGGTCCAAGAGGCGCGAGGCGCCCTCGCGATCTGTCCGCGTCCGGTTGTGCTCATCGAACGAGACGATCGACGCGACGCCGCCGCGCTCCTCGATGAGCCCGACGGTCGCGAGCTCGCCGACAATTCGGGCGGCGTCGTCCTCCGAGACGCCAGCGCGGCGCCCCCACGTCATCAGGTAGTCGAGCACGGAGTCGGGATCGGTCTCGACGAGGCCGGCGGCATCGGCGTTCGTGACGAGCGCCACGTACACAAGTCCGGCTTCCGCGGACAGTCCGCGGAACTTCTTGGATCCGAAGAGAGAGCTAGAAATCATGCGACCTCGCGCCATCGGGCCCCCCGAGCGGGATAGGCGGCCCCCCGGCGCCACGAGTAGGGGCGGGCACCGGGGGACCTTCGGGAGAGCCGGCGGGACGCCGGGACCGTCACCCGCCGGCGCGGGCCCCTACTCCGCTCCGGCGACTGCTTGTCGAGGCGGACGATAGCGCCCCGCCCCTCATTCGTGGAAGGAAAACCGGAAGCGCGGGACAACTCCCGCACCGATAACGTGTTGCGACGACGCGGCGCTCTGCCGTGCTCGCCCCGCGCGGCGTGCTGCACACCACGCGCCCGCGCTCCGGTTTCACGTGAAACACGGGGAGCGGAACGCGGCGGCCCTGAGCATACCGCACCCCGCCGACCGCTCTGGCCGGACGAGCGAGTCCGCCCCCCGTTCATTCTTCGATCCTCCGCGGCCGGCCGACCCGGGAGCGCCCGCGGAGCCCCCGCCACGGCTGGCCGCCGTTGTGCTCTTTCTCGAGCCGGACGACCTCGGCCTCGACGCCGGCGCGGACGATCGCCGCCTCCGTGATCGCCGCCCGGCCGTACACGGCCTCGTCGCGGAGTCCGGCCGTCGCCGCGGCGATCCGGCGCTTGAGGTCCGCCGGGATCATCCCGGAGACGCGGACGAGTCGGTTCTTCGACACTCAGGAACCCCCCTCTCGTGAACGGATACCGGCCCCCTCGCGGCGATCGAGGCCCGAGACGTGTTCCCGGTCGACCGGCGGCGAGATCGTCGCTCCTGCGGGATCCGGGCGGTCCGGCCGCGAGGGCGGGGACCCCCCGTCCCCGTTCCTCCACCCACGGCCGGCCGAAGGCCACCCCCACGGATCAATCAGGAACAGCGCGACGCCCATCGCCAACGCACCGGAGACCACGCCGAGGCAGAACACCACGTCCGCGTCCATCAGACCTCCCCCTCGAGGTGCCGCTTGAGGTCGTACAACCGCCGGCAGAGCTTGAACGTCTCCTCGGCCGGCTGCAGGTCCTTCCGGTCGATGTAGAACTGCGAGATCCCGCTGGTCGTCTGGCCGAGCCGGAGGAGTCCGACGCGGTCGACCTGCCGCGGCGTCGGGACGCAACCGACGGCGGCCAGAATCTCGGCGTCCATCGCCTCCCCGCGCTCGATGAGCATCACGTACCCGGCCGCCTGCACGAGCGCCTCCGCGTAGAGACGACCCGTCTTCACGTCCAGGAGCCAGACGTTGCCGTCCTTCCCGAGAAACAACTGGTCGACCCGGCCGCCGTACCGGA
>JAGQIB010000472.1 GCA_020431545.1 Gemmatimonadota bacterium | reverse complement strand
TGATCGAGTTGTCGGCGATCCAGAGCGCGCCCGGTGCGACGCCGATCGTGTCGTCCGGCGCCTGGCCGGTGATCGTGCCCATCACGTGCGTGCCGTGGTAATGACGGTCGACCGGCGTCACGTCGCCGAAGCCGACCGCGTCGTTCCAGCACTCGCTCGCGGGGGCGAAGTTGCCGCGCCAGCGGGCGGAGAGCGCCGGGTGCGTACCGTCCACACCGGTGTCCATGTTCGCGACGAGCGCGCCCGTTCCGTCGACGCCGAGCTCTTCCCACACCCGACGCGCCTGGATGGACACGACGCCCGGCGTGATGCCGATGGCCCGGGCGTCGCGGCCGAGTCGCTTCGCCGGGTCGGGCTCGATCGGCTGGATCAGCTCCACCGGAAGATTCGGTTCGATCACGTCGACGTCGGGCCGGGTCGCGAGATCACGGATCGCGTCGATCGTGCCGGTCACGAGCACGGAGTTCACGAGCCAGTACGGCTGGAAGCTCGAGATCGAGCCGCTTCGCTCGAGCGCGAGCTCCTGCAGCAGCGGACCCTGCGTCGCGTCGGCGGTCGCGCGAAGCGCGTCGATCACGGTGCGATGCCGCTCGGCCATCGTCGAGCGCGAGAGCTTCAGGGATTGGTTGAGCGAGGGCACGTCCGCCTGTTCGCGCAGCACGACGAGGACCTTCAGCTCCTCGTCGCCGGCCTTGCCCTGCATCAGCTGCTCGAGTCCGGGGGAGAGACGGCCGGCGTCCGCGGAGGCGGAGAGGCCGACGAGCCCGAGGAACGCGAGCGCGAGCGCCTTCTTCATGGGGATCCTGTCTCCTGTGGTATCCAGACGAGGCGGGCCCCGGGGCCGGAGCCCGTCTCCGAGAGACTAGCACCGGGGCGGGGGTGGCCTCCACGGCGAGGTTCGGGGCGATCCGATCCGTCCGGAGGGCCCGAAAAAGACCGGGGGCCCGCCGCGTCTCCGCGACGGGCCCCGGTTCGGGCCGAAGGAGCGCCCGGGCGCTACTTCAGGAGCGTCACCTTCTTCACGTCCGAGAACTCGCCGGCGTCCATCCGGGTGAAGTACACCCCGGAGGCGACCCGGCTACCGGACGCGTCGCGACCGTCCCAGATCGCCACGTGACGACCGACCGGCTGCACGCCGTTCACGAGCGTGCGGACCAGCTTGCCGGCCACGTCGTACACGGCGATGGAGACCGCCTGGGCTTCGTTCGGAATCGCGTACACGATCGTGGTCGCGGAACCGAACGGGTTCGGCTGCGGGTTCGCCAGCTCGAACGCCGTCGGCTGCGCCCCGACGATCACGTCGGTCGAACCGGAGACGTCGAGCGTGATCGGCACGTCGACCTGCGACTCGTCCGGATCGTTCGTCGTCAGGCGCAGCGTGGCCGTGTAGGGACCGGACGCCAGACCCGTCGCGTCGAAGAGGACGTCGAGCGAACCGCTGCCGGCCGCCGGCACCGAACCCGAGGTCGCCGACGTGTCGAGCCAGCTCAGCGGCCCGCCCACGATCGAGACGTTGTAGTTCAGCTGCGCGTCGCCGACGTTGTCGATCGTGAGCGACTGCGACGACGTGCCGCCCGGAGCGAGCGTCTCGCTGATCGAGCCGGGCGCGATCGCGATGTCCGGGGTGGGCGACACGAGCGGCGGGAAGTCGATGAAGTCGACCCACGCCGCATCCGAGCCGGTATTCACCGAGATGTCCTTCGTGTACGACCAGCGGAACGTATGCGTTCCGGCGGTCACGGCGTACGTGGCCTGCGTCCACCCGATGGAGCCGGACCAGCTGTTGCGCTGCACGCCGTCGATGTAGAAGCGCAGGAAGTCGTAGCTCAGCTCGGAGGAGACCGTGTACCAGAACGAGATGTCTCCGGCCGCCGCCAGATCGACCGTGACTTCCATGGTCGACGACTGGTTGTGCGAGATCACGCCCGAGCGCGCGGAGTACGAACCCTCGTGCACGTTCGTCGTCGAGATCGTCCACGGCGCCGTGCCGCTCATCACCCACGGCCACGACGTGAAGCCGCCGCTCTCGAAGTCCTCGGCCATCAGCTCGGGCAGGACGAAGTCGACCGTCGTGTTGCCGGAGATCGCCACCGTCTGCTGCACGCCGCCGAGGCCGGCCGCGGCGCCCAGGAACGTGTAGGTGTCCCCGTCCGGAACGGACAGCGAGTACGTGCCGTCGCCGGCCGTCGTCGCGGGCGCGAGCGGCGTACCCATCACGGAGACCGTCGCGCCGGCCACGGGGTTCAGGTTGTAGTCGATCACGGTGCCGCTCACCGTCGCCGAAGGCACCGGCGCGAGCGCGAGGCTTCCGTCGACCACCGTGTCCGCGATCACGTTGATCGTCTGCGTATCCGTCACGTGACCGAACGCGCTGTAATCGAGATCCCAGCTGCCTTCCGGCAGGAGGATCCGGAAGAACCCGGACGCATCCGCGGTCGAGGTGCGGGGATCGCCGACGACGTCGACGGTGGCGCTCGGCACCGGCAGGCCGGAGACGGCATCCGTAACCGTACCCTCGATCGTGCCGTAGCCGGAGAGCGCCGCGAGCACGGCCTCGTAGGCGTTGATGATGCCGTGGCCGTAGGTGTTGTCCTCGCCCACCGTGCCGAGGTCCACCGCGGTGTCCATGAGGATCTGCTTCACGGTCTCCACGTCGAGATCCGGGTTCGCGGCGCGCATCAGCGCGACCACACCCGCGACGTGCGGACCGGCCATCGACGTTCCGCTCAGGAGCTGATAGCCGCCACCCGGCTGCGCCGAGTAGATGTTCGAGCCCGGAGCGGAGACTTCCGGCTTCATCGCGTACGCGCCGCCGCAACCGGACGGACCGCGGCTCGAGAAGCTGCTGATCGTGTACGGAGGCGACGTGATCGTGGAGCCGACCGAGAACGCGTTGTACGGGCTGTCGGCGCGATCAGCCGGCGAACGCAGCGACGTCGAGCCCGGGCCCTCGTTGCCGGCCGACCAGGTCAGCACCACGCCGGCCGCCTCGCAATTGTCCATCGCGGTCCACCAGCGACTGTCGCAGTCGAGGTAGCCCGAGAAGCCCTCGTTCACGCCCCAGCTGTTCT
>JAGQIB010000471.1 GCA_020431545.1 Gemmatimonadota bacterium | reverse complement strand
TGCCGGGCGGCGGCCGGATCGAGATCCGCAGCCGCACCGAGGAAGGGCACGCCGTCGTGGAGGTCGCGGACAGCGGCTGCGGGATTCCGGAGAGCACGCGCTCGCGGATCTTCGATCCGTTCTTCTCCACGAAGGGGGAGGACGGTCTCGGTCTCGGTCTCTCCGTCGTCTACGGGATCGTGCAGCGCCATGGCGGAACGATCGAGGTCGACAGCACGCCCGGCGCGGGCACGACGGTGCGGGTGCGGGTACCGAACGCACCGACCCGGGGGGCGGCCGAGCCGGAGGCGACGTCGGCGCCGGTGGAGGGCGCGGGGCGTCGCATCCTCGCGATCGACGACGAGGAGGCGATCCTCGAGCTCGTGCAGGACATCCTGACGGAGCAGGGCTTCGAGGTCGTCACCGCGTCCGGCGGACAGGAAGCGATCGCGAAGTTCGAGCCGGGTCGCTACGACCTCGTCGTGAGCGATCTCGGCCTGCGCGACATGTCCGGCTGGGAGGTCGTGAACGCGATCCGCTCCCGCGACGCGGCGGTCGGCGTGCTCCTGCTCACGGGCTGGGGCGCGACGCTGTCCCCCGAGCGCGTGGAGGAGTACGGCATCGACGCCGTGATGAACAAGCCGTTCGAGATGGGCGCGCTGCTCCGGCGAGCCGGTGACGTGCTCGAGGAGACGGAACGTCGGCGGGTGGCGGGCGAGCCTACGGGCTGACGGACTCCGTCAGTGCCCGCTCGAGCTCCGCCTGCACGCGGGCGGCGACGTCGTCCGCGGTCCTCCGCGCGGCCTCCACCGCCTTCGTCGCGCGCGATCGAACGTCTTCCGCCCAGCCCGAGTCCGTCACTCCCGGCAGATTGATGAGCACGTTGTAGAACGCGCCGTCCGCGCAGGCGCGCGCGGTGAGCGCCGCCACCCCGGCGTCCGAGAGGGAGTTCCGGTTGCCCTGGTCAGCCACGATCCCGGCGAGCTCCGCGGCGCGAGCGGCCCGCTGCAGCACGCCGAGCGGGACCTCCGTCGCGTGCTTCGTCGCGTCGAGGATCGCGCGATCGCGCTCGGCGACCTCCTCGGGCGTCCCGCGCTTCTTCTTCATCGCCGCGAACAGCTCGTTGAAGGCGTCCGTGTCGCGGTCGATGTCCGCGAGGAACGCGTCCTTGAGCGACTGCGCTTCGTAGCCGACGTCCTTGAGTCCCTCGGATACGCCCTCGTAGCCCTTCCGCCCGACCGTGAGGTTCGTGACCATCGCCGTGAGCGCGGCCGAGAGCGTTCCGCAGAGCGAGGCGACGCTGCCGCCGCCCGGCGCCGGGCTGTCGGTGGAGAGCTCGTCGGCGAAGTTCGCGATCGTGCGATCCACGAGGAGTCCCTCGCGCCGCAGACGGTACTCGATGATCTTGTCGGCGGGGTCGAAGGGGGCGAGGTCATCCAGTCCGAGGCCCTTGACCGCCGCGTGGACGAGCTCGCGCTCGGGCACGCCCGCGGACAGACCGGCCTTCTTCAGCACGTGCACGCCGGCCCGGCGGATCGCCTCCAGCGGCACGAGGCCCACGATCTCGCTGCCGGTCACGCGCAAGCCGCGTGCCGTGGCGCCCTCGCAGATCGCGTCGAACACGTCGTGCATCGAGGTGACGTGGTAGTTCGTGAGGTTGATCGAGACCTGCGCCGCGCCGTACTCGGGAATGTACCAGCCGACCGCCTTGCACTCGCGGAACCGGCCCGGGATCATCTCGAACTGGCCGTCCGCGCCGCGGATCGGCTTGCCCTCGGCGTCGCGCTTGCGGCGTCCGCGGTCGCGCACGTCGAGCGCGATGTCGTGCGCGAGGTCGCGCGAGCGGACGTTCACGTTGACGTTGTACGCGATCAGGAACTCGCGGGCGCCGATCGCGGTGGCGCCGGTCTTCGGCCGGAACTCGTTCGGCCCGAAGTCGGGCTTCCACTCCGACTTGCCGGCACGCGCGGCCAGGCCCTCGTACTCGCCCGCCCGGACGTCGGCGAGGTTGCGGCGTTCGGGCCGGGAGGCCGCGTGTTCGTAGAGGTACACGGGAATGCCGAGCTCCTCGCCCACGCGACGGCCGAGGCGGCGGGCGAGTTCGGCGCAGTCCTCCATGGTCACCCCGCTCACCGGCACGAACGGGCACACGTCGGTGGCGCCCATGCGCGGATGGGCGCCGGAGTGCTGTCGCATGTCGAGAACCTCGGCGGCCTTCGCGATCGCGCGGAACGCGGCCTCCACCACGTCGTCCGGCGCGCCCACGAACGTCACGACCGTGCGGTTCGTCTCGAAGCCCGGATCGACGTCGAGGAGAGTGACTCCCGGCGCGGCGCGCAGGACGTCGGTGATCTTCTCGATGCGGGCCGGATCACGTCCCTCGCTGAAGTTCGGGACGCACT
>JAGQIB010000470.1:4065-7678 GCA_020431545.1 Gemmatimonadota bacterium | reverse complement strand
CGTCGCGGCGCTCGTCGTGGCGTTTCTCCCCCTCGAGGCGCGGGCGGACCTGTCCGGCCTCGACGTCTCGAACCGCGAGATCTTCGCCTACGCCGACTACCGCACCAGCGAAGAGGACACGGGGACCGACGAGGCGATTGACGAGATTCTCGACTCCGCCGCGGACTGGATCAGCGGCGTGGTGGCGGAGACGCCGGCGCCCTGGCTCGGCACCCGGGGCATCGCAGAGATGCGCTCCGAGATCGTGGCGAGCCCGCAGAGCTTCCGCGTGGACGCCTACGGCTATGCACTCGCCGAGGCCAGCGCCACGCGGAACGGCACGGAGTATCTGTACGATGCGTCGTCGAGCGGATACGCCGGGCTGAGGATGTACCTGTCCTTCCAGGAGCCGGTGAACTACGTCGTGACGGGGACCGTATGGTCGAGCGGCGAGGAGTATCTCGACTTCACGGACTACCAGGCATACACGTGGGTGACGGTCGAGACCGTGAACGGCCTCGAAGGGGTGGAGGCGGTCGGCAACCAGTTGCCGGTCCTGTTCCAGGGGGCCACCGGGCTGGGCCTCAACCTGGAGGCCTACACCACGGTCGACGCGACGGCCGCCTACGATGACGTCGAGCAGACCAGCTACTACACCAGCGCCTCGGGCGGCTTCGACTTCCAGATTCAGCTCACGGTCTCCGCGACCGGTGCGCCCGCCGTCCTGGGACGGGACTTCACCGTCGCCGCGTCGCCGAACCCGTTTCGCGGCAACACCCGCATCACGGCGGCGCGGCCGGCCGAGGGCGCGTCCGCGGTGCTGAGCGTGTTCGACGTCCACGGCCGCCTCGTCCGTCGCTGGACCGACGTGGGGCCGGATCGGGCCATCGACTGGGACGGCCGGACCGCGCGCGGAGAGGTCGTCCCCGCCGGCGTGTACTTCGTTCGCGCGGACGACGGTGCGCAGCGGTCCGTGGCGAAGCTCGTCCGGCTCCGGTGAGCGTGAAGACTGCGTGAGCCCCGGACGACGGGATTGCCGGAAAGTCGCCGCGACCCGATATTGTGAGCCTCTCCAAGGAGGATCTCATGGCCAAGGGTCACCGCTCGCTCGGCCGGTCCGGGCTCCAGGTCTCGCCGATCGGTCTCGGCTGCATGGGCCTGTCCGAGTTCTACGGCCCGCGCAAGGAAGCGAACGACGCGAAGAAGCTGATCGACACGGCGATCGATCTCGGCGTCACGCACTTCGACACCGCCGAGATGTACGGCATGGGTCACAACGAATCCCTGGTCGGGCCGGCGCTCGCAGGTCACGACGGAGTGGTGCTCGCCACGAAGTTCGGCCCGCTCCGCGACCCCGAGACGGGCGCGTTCACCGGCGTGGATGGTTCGGAGCAGAACGCCCGCCGTGCGATCGAGGGAAGTCTCCGTCGCCTCGGGCGCGAATCCGTGGACCTGTACTACCTGCACCGTGTGGATCAGAGCCGCCCGATCGAGGAGACGGTCGGGGCGATGGCGAAGCTCGTGCAGGAGGGGAAGGTCCGGGCGATCGGGCTGTCCGAGGCGTCGGCGGCCACGCTGCGGCGAGCGCATGCCGTGCATCCGATCGCCGCGCTTCAGACCGAGTACTCGATCTTCACCCGCGACATCGAAGACGAGATCCTGCCCGCGTGCCGGGAGCTCGGCGTGACGCTCGTGGCCTACTCGCCGCTCGGGCGCGGTTTCCTCACCGGCCGGTTCGACAAGATGAACCGCCCCAGCGGCAAGGGTGACTTCCGGCAGGGTCAGAGTCAGCCACGCTTCGACGCCGAGAACTTCGAGCGGAACCTGGAGCTCGTGGAGACGGTCAAAGACGTCGCGGCTCGACACGGAGTGACGCCGGCTCAGGTCGCGCTCGCCTGGGTGCTCGACCGCGGGGAGGACGTCGTGACCATCCCGGGGACGACGCGGATCGCGAACCTGGAAGCGAACCTCGGGGCACTCGACGTCGAGCTCACGGACGGCGACCGCGACGCGCTGGACTCGCTGAGCGAGAAGGTCCGCGGTCAGCGTTACGGCGAGCACGGCATGGCGGGCGTCAACGTCTAGCGCTGGCGAAGCCGCGGAGGCTTCGGTATCCTCCGCGGCTTCGTTCCCCTCTCCATTCTCCTTCCGGCAGGAGTTCCATGAGTCATCGCATCCGGTTCGGACTGTCCTCTTTGCTCGCCCTGGTCAGTGCCTGGGGAGTGGCGGCGCAGGCGGAGACGCGTGCCGCCGTCGAGGTGTCGCCCGCGGCCACGTCGACTCCGCCCACGGAAGCAGTCCCCGCGGCGCAGGCCGTCCCGGCGTCCGACGCGACTCCCGCCGGCCCTCCCGATCTCGGAATCGCGCCGGGCACGGAGCTCGACGTCCGCGAGACCGCGGCCCTGCTCGAGAAGTTCGCGGGAAACGAGGACGTGGTCCTGCTCGACGTACGCACGGCGCCGGAAGTGAAGGGGGCCCACGTGGACGGATCGGAGTGGCTCGATCTCCAGGATCCCTATTTCCTCACCAAGGCCGCGCGACTCGATCGCGACCGCGCGTACCTCGTGTTCTGCCGCACGGGCAACCGCTCCGCGCAGGCCACGACGATCCTGAAGGATCTCGGGTTCCCCGCCGTGTGGAACGTGCGGGGCGGCATCAACGCGTGGAAGAAGGAAGGCCTGCCGGTGGTGGACGGCGCTCTTCCTCCGGCGCCACTCGCGCCCGCGCCGTCGGACGCGAAGTAGACGACGCGCGGCTCACCGCTAGCGAATCAGCACGACGCGCGCGCTTCGGGTCTCCGACTCCGTGACGACGCGCACGAAGTAGGTGCCGGGCGCCAGCGACGGACTCCAGAGCAGGCGATGCGGCCCGGCGGCGAGCTCCCCCTGCCGGAGCGTTTCCTGCAGCGCACCGCGCACGTCGTACACGCGGATGTTCCCGCGACCGGCCCGCGCGAGCGTGAACTCCAGCCGGGCGGTTTCTCCGCGGACGGGGAGCGGGGTCACGCGGAGCGCCGAGCCGTCTCCGGTGCGGAACGGCGCCGCGACCGGGGGCGGTCCGCCGCCGTCGTCGGTCGTGAGGATCGTGCCGTTCTCACCGACGGCGTAACCGTGCATGTCGTTGAGGTAGAAGAACACGCCGAGCAGGGTCTCGGCCGTCGGCGTGAGCTGGCGATACCAGGAGATACCGCCGTCCGTGGTCTTCAGCACCGTGCCGTTCTCGCCCACCATGTACATCCGCTGCGTGTTGTTCTGGGAGTACTCGCACGCGCGGAGCCCTGCGGGGGTGCCGACGTCGAGGGTGGACCAGGTGCTGCCGAAGTCCGTGGAGTTCACGACCGTGCCGTCGTCGCCGACGGCGAGCCCCGAACTCGCGAACATCGGAACTCCGTAGAGATCCGCGTTCACGCCCGTATCGAACGGGACCCACTGAAGCGTGACCCCGCGCCACACGACGGCGACGCCTCCCTCGCCCACCGCGAACTTGACGAACGCGCCGGTCACTCCGAGAAGGTTCGCCGTGGTGCCGGAGCTCTCCGCGATCCACGTGGCGCCGGCGTCGGTCGAGCTCAGGATCGTCCCCGCGTCGCCCACGATGTAGTGACCGAAGTCGCTGATCTCCTCGAGGTCCGCCG
>JAGQIB010000470.1:0-3990 GCA_020431545.1 Gemmatimonadota bacterium | reverse complement strand
GCGACGACCGGGCCGCCGACCGCCTCGATGAAGGCGATCCCGTGCAGGTCGACGGTCGTGCCGGAGTCCAGTGCGGTCCAGGTGACTCCCGCGTCCGTGGTCTTGAGGATCGTGCCCTGGTCGCCGCACGCCCAGGCGATGCCGCCGCTGCCGTGGTGGGCGCTCACGTCGTGGAGCGTGACGGAGGTCCCCGAGGGGCGGACGGTCCAAGTGGCGTGGGCAGGGTTCGAGGTCAGCGCGAGCGCCGCACCGAGTGCGGCCGGCAGAACCGCCGCGGGTCCGACAGGGGGACGGAACATGACACCTCCGGGACGACCGGGGGCGGGTCGCCAGAGGAGCCATCGTATCAGACACGTCGCGGGGGCCAGGTAAAGAACAGGAACGGGGACAAGGGGGCCGGGGGCGCGAGGTTTCCGAGAGGGATGCGAGTCTTGCGGGAACGGAGATTCCTGAGTATGGGGAGCACGGAGGTGCCGATGACCTTGCCCCGATGCTCCGCCGCCCACGCACCAATTCTCGCGGCAACACTCGCGCTGCCCGCGGCCGCATTCGGCGACGGGATGTTCGTGTGGCGGAACGAGGAGCGCGACGTTCACGAGCCGGAGCAGAAGGCACTGGTCCGGTTCGAGGACGGCACGGAGGATCTCGTCCTCTCGGTACGCTTCGAGGGCGCCACCGAGGAGTTCGGCTGGATCGTGCCGCTTCCCTCCGCGCCGGAGATCTCCTCGTGCCCGATCGAGGTGTTCGAGGAGCTGAGCAAGGCCACTCAGGATCGTCAGACTCGCCGCAGTCGACGCGCCAATCGGATGCACACGACGCTCGGATCGGAATCCGGTGTGGAAGTTCTCTCCGTGGAGACCGTGGGCGCGTTCGAGGCGACCACGATCTCGTCCGCGAGCGGCGAGTCGCTCGACGACTGGCTGCGCGAGCACCGGTTTCATCTTCCGGACCGCGCAGCTCCGGTGCTCGGTCGCTACGCCGAGGACGGCTGGGTGTTCGTGGCGCTGAGGGTTCGGCCCGAGGCGAGCGATGCGGAGACGAGCGGAGCTCTCGCGGACGGTACGATTCACCCGGTGCAGTTTCGGTTCGCGACGGAGGAGCCGGTGTTTCCGCTCGAGATCAGCTCGCTCGGCGGACACGAGTCGACGGTGCTGCTGTACGTGATCGCGCGCGAGGCCCTCGTGCCGGCCGCCGGGCAGCCCGGCGAGTGGAAAACCCAGGTGCACAGCCGGCCGCGCTTCCACTGGTACTCGCTCGGGTTGTATGGCGCGGCCGCGCGGGAGGCGATCTCCGTCCTGCCGGATCCCCCGGACGGGTGGCTCCTGACGAAGAGCCGCGCCACGCTCACAACGGCCCAGATGCGCGACGTCTTCTTCGAGCCTTTCGATCCTCTCCGCGCGCTCGAGGGCTCCGAGGCGGCGGTTCGGAGGGAGGCCGCCGTCCATCTCGGCATCTTTCCGAGACCGGGAGCTTCCGTCGCGCTGCGGGCCGCGCTCGCCGGCGCGGGGTCGAAAGAACGCGAGTGTCTGCTCTGGGCGCTCGGTGAGATCGGCGACGACGTCGCCGAAGCCGCGGTACTGGAGGAGGCTCGTACGGCCTCGCCCGAGGAGCGGATCGAGTGCCTCGAAGCGCTCGGTCGCATGGGGTCCCGCCGGGCCCTGCCCTTGTTCCTGGAGTCGTTGAGTGGAGGACCGCTGCTTCCGGGTACCGATCTCGGCCCCCGGTGGACGGCCGAGAATCTCCAGCGCTGCGCTTTCGATCATCTGCTGCAACTCGGCGACGAGTCGATCGTTCCGGAACTCCGGTCGATGGCGGAGCGTGGCAACGGCTTCGAGGAATGGCGCACGCGTTTCCTCCGCCCGAAGGGCCCGCACATCACCTACGTCCGTGGCCTGGAAGACGTGTCGTTCCTCGCGGTCCCGTTGCTCGCCGCCCGGGGCGACGAGCGCGCGCGCGCGGCAATGCACGACGCGCTGATGTGCGAGAAGGACGTCATGAGTCCCGAGTCGCTGACTCGGGCGAGCCGATCGGAGCAGAAGCGAGGCCGTGCCGGCCCGAGCAACGAGTGGATCCTCCATGCGCTGCGAGACGAACATGCGAACGAAGCGTGGGAGGCGCTCGGCTGGACCCGCGATCTCGTGGAGGACCGACCCGACCTGTGGGACACGCTGCTGCGAACGGCGGCGAATGACGCGTCGATGCCGGATCCCGGCCGCGGCCTCCTGCTCGGTCTCACCGACTCGCTTCGCGCCGACGACGTGGAGCAGCTACTTCGTCTGTGGGATCGCGTCCACGATCTCCCGGAAGACGCGGTGAAGGAACCTGAACGGCTGACGGCGAGCGTCGAGGGGATGCGCGTGGTGGCGCTCGCGCTGGCGCGCCATGACAGGTACACGGAGCTCCGCAGATTGCTGGATGAGACCGATCCCGACGACTGGATCGCGCAGGCGGAGCTGATCCACGCGATGGCGACGACCAACGAGCCCGCGTTCGCGGACGTCATTCTCGAGCGCGTGGCAACGATCTGGTCGGAAGTGGCTTCCCATCCGACGTTTCTGGCCGAGATGGAGGTCTCGTCGAGCCCGCCGTACTATCCCGCGTTCGACGAGGAGTTCCGCGTGGCGGAGGTGCAGACCTTCCTTCTTCGGTGCGAGCAGCCGGCAGTCTGGGCCCGCGTGGCCGAGTTGATCGAGGATCCTCGAGTCGCTCCGGATGTGCGCCTGTGGTTGATGCGTTCCGCCACCCCGGCCGAGCAATCGCGCCCCGAGTTCCTCGGCGCCGCGCGCCGCGCGTTGGCCCGGATGCGGATGGAGGCGGGTGGCCGCTCCGGCGCCCCGGGGCTCGTCGATCGCATCGACTGGCACGTGAGCTACCTGGAGCGCGTCACGCAGAGGACCGTCGGGCCACGATCCGCGTCGAGTCCTTGAGTAGCCTCGCGAATGTACGGGAGAACGCGAGGGGACGCCGCAACGCGACGCTGCGACGTCCCCACCGCAACCGGCCGGAGAGGACGGCCTAGCGGATCACCACGATCCGCTTCGAGTCCGTGAACCCGTCCGTCTGCAGCCGGTAGAAGTACACCCCGTTCGCCACGCCGCTGGCATCCCATCGGGTCTCGCGGAAGCCGGCCTCCTGCGGCCCGTCCACGAGCGTTGCGACCTTGCGGCCGGTGACGTCGTACACGGAGAGGTCCACGCGCGACGCACGCGGCAACGCGTACCGGATCGACGTCGCCCCACGCACCGGATTCGGTCGGTTCTGGGCGAGGGAGAAGGTCGTCGGGAGATTGCTCACCACGACGCCGGTCGGATCGCCGCCGAACGTCGCGTCGTGCGTGGAGTTCGTCCACGGGCTGAACGTCACGAGGCCGAGGCCGCCGTCGTCCGGCTGGTGGTGGATCCGGTCCTGGATCGCTCCCTCCGTGGTGGTGCCCCAGTAGACGTACGACGCGAGCACGCTCGAGGTCCCGTTCCAGAAGTCCCGGTCGGGCGTGACTCCGCCGTTGTCGTGGATGTCGTTCCACTCCGCCAGGCTCGACCCGAACGTGACGGTCGCGGCCGTCTGGAGTTGGATGCCGTAGCTCGAGTTGTCGACGATGCGGCAGCGTACGAGGCTCGGCGATGCCCCGGTCGCCACGAACAGACCCCAGTCGTTCTGGTGAAGGAGGCAGTCCTCGAGCGACACCGAGTCGGCGGTGTTGACCCGCACTCCGTAGCCGGAGCCGCTCGTCGCGAACTCAGCGGTCAGGAAGCGAAGACTCGCCGTGCTGCCCGAGTTCAGCAAGACACCCTGCCACGTGTCCGTCGGGTCGCGCCGGGTGAAGAGCACCCCCGCGCCGCCCGTGCCGTCGACCGTGAGCGTTCCGCTGACGTTGAGACGCGTGCCGTTCTCGAAGCGGGCGGTCACGCCATCTTCCACGGTGAGCGAGCCGCCGGCGGAGATGTTCGGCGAGGAAGTCACGATGTAGGGAACCCCGAGATCCGGCCACGG
>JAGQIB010000469.1 GCA_020431545.1 Gemmatimonadota bacterium | reverse complement strand
GGGACCAGGCAGCCGCCGTTGCCCTCGGAGTGCTCGAGGACGCCGAACTCGAAGCCGTCGAACGAGTCGACCGAGACCTCGATCGCGAGGACTCCCGCGTAGAACGCCGCGGCGCGGGCGAGATCGGCGACGGGCACGTCGACCCAGACGACGCGGTTGTGCTTGCTGTTCAGATCGGACACGTGTCGATTCCTCCGGAGTGGGGCGAGCGGCTCGGTTCGCAGGAGTCCCTGCGGGATCAGGGGCGGAAGGTTATCGAAACACCGTTCGAGGTGTTCAGGTTGCCGCTGCATCCTTGCTGGCCCGGCGTCCTGTAGACCGCCTGGAAGTGGCGGAGCTGGTCCGCGACGAAACCGTGCGGAGCGCCGGCACCGATCGTCAGCATCCTGGCGCGCCCCTGTGCATCCGTGGACCGGGTGCCGTGACGCCTCAGATCGGAGCCGATGCAGCGCAGGCCGTTGTGCGCGGGCAGGACGACGCCGCTCCCGGGCGGGCAGCTCCCCGCCGAGGGCAGCCGGACCTCCGCGGAGAGCAGCAGGGCCAGAGCCTCCGGCGTCGCGCCGCGCAGACTCAGCCCCACGCGTCCGTCCGAGAGACTCGCGTTGCCACTCGCTTCCAGCGTCGCGCTCCAGTCGGAGTCGTTCCTGCAGCCGCCGGAGTGGAAGCTCGCCGTGTCGTTGCCGCACGGACACGCCACGCAGCCCGTGCCGTTCCCCGAGCAGAAGACCGCGTGCGGGCTGACGGAGAGTCGGAACTCGTAGACGGCTCCGGCCTGCGGGACCGGACCGTCCCTCCCCGCGCCGACCAGCAGCTCCGACCCGTGGAGCTGGACCGTGGTGCCGAAGTCCGTCTCGGTCGCGGCCCCCTGGATGCGGAACTCCAGGTTCTCGAGCCAGCCGTGAGGACCGAGCCGGTACACGGTCACGCGGCCGATCTGTGGCACGCCCTCGAACCTGTCGTTGGGCTCGCCGACCGCCAGCAGCCCGCCATCGAGGTCCAGGGAGGACCCGAATCCGTTCCCCGAGCGCGGGTCGCTCGCGAACAGGGTCGCCTCGCGCGTCCACGCCGTTCCGTCGAACTCGTAGAGGTGCACGGCTCCGACGACGATCCCCAGCGCCGTCGCGGCGATCGGATTCCCGACTCCGAGGCGCTCTCCGTCCAGCGCGAGCTTCGATCCGAACCCCGACACGTGGCTCGAGAAACTCAGCGGAGAGGTGAGGCGCGTCGTCTCGACCCAGGCGCCGGACTCGAGCTCGTACACGTGGACGGCTCCACGGTGCTGACCCGGGACACCGGTCTCGAACGTCGGGGAGCCCACGACGAATCGGTCCCCTTCGAGCGCCACCTCCGCGCCGAACTGCGGGCCCAGATCGCTGCCGAGGGTCGAGCACTGCGACGCGTCTCCTCGGAACACCGCGGTCTCCGACCACTGCGTTCCCGTCCGCTCGAACACGTAGACCGCGCCGGCACGGCACGGCGGAGAGGAACCGGGAACGAGACCTCCGACCGCACCGACCACGATCCTGTCTCCGTCGACGTCCACGCTCCCGCCGAACGAGTCCCGCGCGGCGGCATCGCTCGCCGTCAGGACGGCTTGCGGAGTCCAGGTCGTCCCGCTCCGGACGTAGGCCCGCGCGAATCCGTTCGTCGCAGGATGACCGAGGAGCGTCGACGTGGGCGCACCCACCACGAGCGTGTCGCCGTCGAGTGCGACGTCGCGGCCGAACACCGTCCCCGGCGCACCGTCCATGCGGTCCTCGAGAGTCCACGTCGTCCCGGATCGGCGGAACACGAACGCCGACCCCGCGGTGATCGTCGAGGGACTCTCGGTCGTGCCGACGGCCAGGAGGTCGCCGCTGCGATCGAGCGACCTCTCGCCGAACCCCTCTCCCGTGGTCATGTCCTGGGAGGTCAACTTGCCCACGGGCCGGGCCGCGAGCTGCGAGACTGCTCCGGACGCGGTCGCCGTCAGGACGACGAGCGCGAGAAGTGCGCGATTCATGATGTTCTCCCCCGTCCGCGTGCGGACGTCTGCGAGCTGGTGCGAGATCCCGACCCTAGCACGCGCCGTCGCAGCGGTCGGCAGAAAGCGGATCGACTCGTTGGCTTCCCACTCCTCCGAGACTATCGTGGTCGCCCGATTCTCCCGCGAATCCGCCCCTGGAGCCCTTCCCCGCCATGACCGTCACCAGCGAACAAGTCCTCGACGCCCTCCGCAACGTCCAGGACCCCGACCTGCACAAGGACATCGTCTCCCTCGGCTTCATCACCAAGCACGAGGTGAAGGACGGGCGCGTCGACGTCGTCATCAACCTCACGACGCCGGCGTGTCCGGTGAAGGACCTGATGAAGGGCGAGGCGGAGAAGCACCTGCGCGCGCTGCCCGGCGTCACGGACGTGCACGTCGAGATGACCGCCGAGGTGCGCGGGAGCCAGGACGGCGCGCCGCGCCAGATCGCGCCGAACATCCGCCACATCGTCGCGGTGACGAGCGGCAAGGGCGGCGTCGGCAAGTCGACGGTGACGGTCAACCTGGCCTGCGCGCTCGCGAAGACCGGGGCGCGCGTCGGGATCCTCGACTGCGACGTCTACGGGCCCGACATCCCGATGATGATGGGGCTCGAGGGGATGCCGGAGAACGTCGAGCGCAAGCTGCGCCCCAAGGCGAACTACGGCGTGCAGACGATGTCGGTCGGCTACCTGATCCCTGCGGACAAGCCGACGATCTGGCGCGGCCCGATGGTCCACAAGCTGATCGAGCAGTTCCTCGCCGACGTGCTCTGGGGCGAGCTCGACTACCTGCTCGTCGACATGCCGCCGGGCACCGGGGACGCGCAGCTCTCGCTGGCGCAGATCGTGCCGCTGACCGGCGCGATCCTGGTCACGACGCCGCAGGCCGTGTCCACGTTCGACGTCGGCAAGGCGATCGCGATGTTCGACCAGGTCAACGTCAAGATCCTCGGCATCGTCGAGAACATGGC
>JAGQIB010000468.1:6754-8004 GCA_020431545.1 Gemmatimonadota bacterium | reverse complement strand
ATGCGCGCGGCCACGTTCGGCAACGGCGTGTGGGAGATCGACCTGCCCGCGGCCGCCACCGGCGTGGAGCTCGCCGGCCTGCCGGAGTCCGGGCTCGGCCTCGCGGCGCCGCGGCCGAATCCGTCCCGCGGCGACGCGTCGCTCGCGTTCGTGCTGCCGGCGGCCGGTCCCGTGCGACTCGCGGTCTACGACGCCGCCGGCCGCCGGGTCGCGACGTTGATCGACGGCCCGCGTGCGGCCGGACGGGGCGAGGCGACCTGGGACGGCCGGGACGAGAACGGTTCGGCCGTCGCGGCCGGCGTCTACTTCGCGCGGCTCGAGACGCCTTCCGGCGTTCGTTCCGCGAAGATCTCCCGAATCCGCTAGTTCCGAGGCCGGGAGGTCGGGAGGCAGGCGAGCGCGGGCGGACCGGTGCGACGTTGCGCCGGTCCGCCCCGGCGCTTATGCTGGGTCCGCTTTTCCGAACGTCTCCGCGGGGCGACCCGCGGCCCGAAGCCCTCGACCCCTCCGCCAGAACGAGGTTCGCATGCCGATCCGCAAGCTCGCGGCGTTCGCCGGTCTCGCGGCGATCGTCGCCTCGGGGCTCGTCGCTCCGGCGACGGTTTCCGCCGAGGAGACCCGCACCAAGGTGCCGTCCTTCCAGTCCTCGACCGTGGCGGGCGACAAGATCGCGCTCGACGATCTCCTCGGGAAGGGGCCGATCCTCATCGATTTCTGGGCGACCTGGTGCAAGCCGTGCATCAAGGAACTCCCCTACGTCCAGCGGATCGCGGACGAGTACGCGGACAAGGGGCTGAAGGTCCTGGCGGTCACGATCGACACGCCGCGCTCGCAGTCGCAGGTCAAGAAGTTCGTGAAGACGCGCGGCTTCACGTTCGACGTCGTGCTCGACGGCGAGTCGGACGTCTTCCGCAAGTGCCAGGGCAAGGGCTCGATCCCGTACGTGGTGATCCTCGATTCGGAGGGCTTCATCCGCTACCAGCACACGGGCTACCGGCCGGGCGACGAGAAGGAGCTCGAGCACGAGGTCGTGAAGCTGCTGCGCGAGGCCGGCGTGGAGCTCGAGGATCCGGCCGAGGCGGCCGCCGCCGAAGCGGAGAACGCGGGCTGATGCTCGACGCCCGGCGCCGAAGGACGGTGGGGGTTCTCGCGGGCCTCGCCGTCTTCTCCCTGCTCGCCGCGTTGCCGGCCCGCGCCCAGGATCCGCTGTACCTGAGCGCCGTGAACAAGTTCGAGTACCGGCGCCTCGA
>JAGQIB010000468.1:0-6552 GCA_020431545.1 Gemmatimonadota bacterium | reverse complement strand
TCGACGCGCAGGTCGGCGACTGGTCGCACATCTTCGGTCGCGGTCTTGCCCTCTCCGTGTTCGAGGAGGAGGAGCTGAACTGGGACACGCGCCTCGACGGTGCGCGCGCGGAGCTGCACGGCAAGGTCGGTGACGCGACGCTGCTCGCGGGGACGAACGAGGGCAACCGGTTCCGCGGACTGTTCCTGGAGCCGAACACCTGGTCGAGTTCGAACGGGCTGATCGACGCGCGGGCCGGCGTCTCCTTCGTGGAGGCGTGGGGCGCCGAGCGCAACACGGACATCGGCCCGCGCGAGCAGCACGCGGGCGCGCTCGGCGAGGTCGTGGTGGGACCGGCGACGTTCTACGGCGAGTACGTGGAGCGCGACTTCGTGGGCAAGGACGGTGTGGGCGCCGCGTCACCGGGGCACGGCACGTTCGCGTCCGGCGAAGTGAGCCTGGAGGGATTCTCGTTCGCGGCGGAGTTCCGCGAGATGCTCCGGTTCGAGCACAACTACCATGATCCGCCGACGACGCTGCGCCAGCACACGTGGACGCTGCTGAACCGCGTGAACGGCACGGTGCTGTCCGACATCCCGGACGACGACGTCCAGGGCGGCCTGTTCACGGCGGAGTACGCGGTCGACGCGTTCACGACGTTCCAGGCGAGCTGGGCGAGGCTCATCCAGGATCGCGGAGACGACGAGTTCTTCGAGCTGTTCGCCGAGGCGAAGAGCAACTGGCAGGAGCAGGTGTTCGGCACGCTCGCGGCCGCCGAATCCGAGCTGCACATCGGGAACACGTTCGAGGAGCGCATCACGAAGCTCGGCGAGGCGATCTTCCACCTGAACGAGCAGAACAGCGCGTCGTTCATCGTGGAGTGGGCCGACGTTCAGGAGTCGAACGCGGCGACGCAGGCGTTCGAGTATCCGAAGGAGTACCGGGACCGGATCTTCGCGCTCACCTGGGGACGTTCGCCCTGGCTGACCGTGACCGCCACGGTGGAGGACACCACCGAGGACGACCCGGCGGAGGACAAGGAGCGCTGGTTCAACGTGCTCGCGGAGCTGAACCTCGGCGGGAACGACGTGAGCGTGAGCCTCGGCTCGGAGCGCGGCGGCTGGAAGTGCACCGGCGGCGTGTGCTTCTACGAGCCCGAGTTCGAAGGCCTGAAGGTGAAGTGGACCGGCCGGTTCTGATCGAGCCCCAGGATCGACTAGAATCAGATCCGGACTTGCCCCAGCATCCGAACCCGCATCCGCGGAGGAGTAGGTCATGAGGATCACGAGACTCGCCGTCACGTTCGCGGTCCTGGCGTTCTCGATCGGCTGCCAGGACAAGATCGCGGCTCCGACCCAGGGCTTCATCGCGATCGACACCGGGGGCGTCTCCGGCGCGGACGTCTACCTGGACGGCGAGTTCCAGGGCAGCGGGCTCGATGAGCTCGGCCCGCTCCCGGCCGGTACGTACGCGGTCCGGCTGGAGCGCACGGACTATGAGGTCGATCCGGCCACGGATCTCACGGTGACGGTCGTTCCGGCGGAGCACGTCACGGCGCGGTTCCGGCTCGAGGCGATCGCGTTCGGGTCGATCGCCGTCGTCGCGCGCGACGAGGTCACGGGCGAGGAAGTCACCGGCATCGCGATCTCGCGGGAGACGTCGCCGGGCACGTTCGAGAGCACGGGGTTCACGACGCCCGCCACGATCGACCATCTGCCCACCGGCCCCACGAAGATCCGGCTCGCCTCGGCCGGCCTCGCGCCGGGTTCGGCGGTGCCGTACGCGGCGGTCGGGGATCTCTCCGTGAACGTGGTCCGCGACGAGGTCGCGGATCTCGCGGTGGAGCTCGCCCCGGAGCGGGCGGTCCTCGGCGAGATGTTCACGTACTCGCTGTGCCCGAACTGCCCGCCGTCGGCGGAGAAGCTGCAGGAGATGTACGCGGACCACGCGGGCGAGATGTTCGTGATCGAGTGGCACACCTGGTCCATCCTGCCGCTCTACGACGCGCGCTGGAAAGTGCGGGAGAGGTTCTATTCCGGTTGCCCGGAGTCGGACGCCTCGTGCCCGGGCTGGCCGGCGACCGTCATGCACGGCGGGGACGGCGACGCTCCCGCGCTCATGATCGGGAGCAACGATGCCACGCTCCTGGAGTACGATCGGCGTTTCGAGGCCCGCCAGACGGCCTGCGACCCACTATCCTGCCCGGTCGTTCTGCGCTGGGTCGCGACGGACGTCTCCAGCGGCACTGCCTGGATCAAGTGGCGCAGCGCGATCTCCGCGGATCCGCTGACACTGAACGCGGTTCTGCTGGAGAACGACATCGAGACCGCCACGGAGCTCGGGGGACCCGGCAACCAGCCGTTCTTCGAGTTCGCGGCCCGCGAGATCCAGACCGTGTCCGTGAGCCGGCAGGACGGCACGATCCAGTCGTTCCCGATCGATCTCGGGGCGCCCGGCAGCGCGAACCCGCACACCGTGGTCGTCTTCCTCCAGTCCGAGGCGACGCACGAGATCGTGGCGGTCTCCGGCACGCGCTGACCGTGCCGCCGGTTCCGGCCGGCTTCGATCGGTATCGGCTCCGAGAGCGGGCCGGGGATGGGGTGGACACGGCCTCGTCTCCGGCTCGGTCCGTTTCCGGCTCGTGTTGCGACCGCGGCGGCGCGCGCACCCGAATCCTGGCGAGTCGGCGCCGCCCCGATCCGCGGCCTCCGGGCTCGGTCGCGGGGCGGTTTGCCGCGCTCCCCCGGGTTCTCCCGATTGGCAGCCTGCCGTGGATCTGTGGTAAATTTCGCGATACGTCCGGCTTCGCGGCGTACCGACATCCATGCCCCTGGGGGTTCTCATGAGCCGACTGCTACGCCTCGGCGGTGCTTCGCTGGCCGCTCTGCTCTTTGCGAATTCACTGGCTCTCGCGGCCGAGCACCATGTGACCCTGGCTCCGGGCGAGGAGATCCGGATCGACCGCGGCGCGTTCGCGTACACGATCACGCCGATCTCGCCGTTCACGCAGTTCGACACCGACATCCCGGACTTCGTCTCGCCGTACTTCAAGTTCCTGCTGACGAACGACTCCGCGACCTCGGACGACTACTACATGGAAGTCCTCAACGTCACGCAGGGGACCTGGTTCCCGCAGGTGTGCATCGGAGAGGTCTGCTTCCCGAGCAACACCACGATCACCATCGGCACCGCGGCGACGGACACGGTCGGCGTGAACGTCATCGCGACGTCGGACGGCATCGGCGAGTTCGACTTCTATCTCGAGTCGGTGGGCGATCCGGGGCTGAACGACATGTTCCACCTCACGCTCGTCGCCGGCACCGCCGCGGTGGATGCTCCGGAGTTCGCGGATGCGTTCGCGCCGCTGCTGCGTCAGAACGTCCCGAATCCGATGAGCGACGCCACCGAGATCGGTTTCGTGCTGCCGCAGGAGAGCCGTGTGGATCTGCGCCTGTACGACGTCCAGGGGCGCCTGGTCGAGACGCTCGCGAGCGGCGTCCGGACGGCCGGCGCGCACTCCGTGGAGTGGAACGCGCGGGACGCGGCCGGCAAGGCGCTCCCGAACGGCGTGTACTTCTACCGACTGGAGACGTCGACCGGTGTCACGTCTCGGACCCTGACCCTGATTCGATAGTTCGTCTCGTTTTCCGTTCGACCCGTTGCCCCACTCTCATCCCAAGGAGCGATCGTGAATCTCAAGTCGATTCTCGGTGCCGCCGCGCTTGCCGTGGCTGCGATCGTGACGCTCCAGCCGGCTCTTTCGGAGGCCGCCGTCAACCGGACGGTCTTCGTGGAAGAGACCGGCTGGCATCTCTGAAGCTTCTGCCCCTTCGCCCGTGCGGCGAACCGGATGCTCGAGAGAACCGTTCCCTACGATGATCACGAGAACTTCGTTCACGTCGACTGGCACTACGCCGGCTCCGGTCTTCAGACGCCCGGCAGCATCGCGCGCGCCCAGTACTACGGCGTGAGCTCCGCTCCGACGACGTTCTTCGACGGCCGTTTCCCGGTGGTGGGAGCGGGCGATTCGATCTCCGCCTACAACGCGTACAAGGCGAAAGTCGATACGGAGTACGCCGACCTGGCCAAGCTGATCATCGACTCGCAGGTCAATTTCGACGGCGATACGAACACCGCGACGGTGAACATCGACGTCGAGGTCGCACCCGGCGAGACGATCGCGAACGCGAACCTTTGCCACATCCGTCTCGCGGTGTACCAGAACGACATCCTCCTGTGCTGCGAGCCTCGCACGGGGAATGCGAACTGGGACACGATCGGCCGCGGCATCTTCGTGGACGAGATCCTCGCCGTGGACACGCCCGGTACGGTGCAGAACGTCAACACGACGTTCGCGATCGATCCGGCGTGGGACACCCAGAAGCTGCACGCGGTCGCTTTCGTGCAGCGTGACACGAACAAGGCCGTGCTGCAGGCGGACTACTCGAACCTCATGTTCGACCTCGAGGTCTTCGAGAACGACCCGCTGATCCGCACGACGAACGCCGCGATGGTCGAGTGGACCGCCGACGTCACGTACCTCGGCGCGGTGAACGACGACGTGTCGATCACGATCGACAACTCGGGCCTGCCGGTCGGCTGGACGACTCAGGTCATCCACGGACTGGATTCGGATCCGACGTCGCTCACGATTCCCGGCATGACCGCGAACCAGGTGGAGCCTTTCGCCATTCGCGTCACGCCGAACGACGGGACGGCGGCGAAGGCGGCGTTCACGGTCACCACGGCTCCCGCGGGGAACCCCTCGCAGGGCAACGTGACGACCTACACGGTGTTCAACAACACCGAGGCCATCCTGATCGTCAACGACGACAACGGCGAAGGCAACGGCACGGGCGCCAAGATCGATGCGGCCGTCACTTCGTCCGGTCACTTCGCGATCATCCGTGAGGTGTCGATCGAGGGGAATCCGGAGTTCTCGGATCTCGACGGTTACGACGCGGTGATCTGGAGCACCGGTGGTCTGCAGAGCAACACGATCGGTGCCTCGCACCAGGCGAACCTGGCGCAGTTCATGGATGGCGGCGGCAACGTCTTCATCATCAGCCAGGGCCTCATGAACCACCAGGGCCTGACCCCGACGATCGGTACCTACCTCGGTGTCGGTTCGTTCTCGCAGGATCAGCAGGCCCTGAACGTCACGGGCGTGCCGGGCGACATCGCCGACGGGATCTCGTTCGCGACGACCTCCGGGTCGCCGTTCATCGACTTCTCCGACACGATCAACCCGAACGCGAACTCCATCACCTGGCTGACGGGTCACCTCGGCAACAGCGTCGCGCTGCGTCAGGACATGGGCACGTACAAGTCCGCGTTCATGGCGGTGGCGATCGAGCTGGTTCCGAACCCGCAGGCGGATCAGGTCGTCGCGGCGGTCCTCGACTGGATGTTCCCGGGCGGGTCGACCGACGTGAACGTCGGCGAGGGCCAGCTGGCACTCGCGCTCGGCCGCAACGCGCCGAACCCGTTCGTCGACGGGACGCGGATGTCGTTCGCGGTGCCGCACACGGGTGACGTGAAGGTCTCCGTCTTCAACGTCGCGGGCCGGAAGGTCGTCGACCTCGTGAACGGGGCCGTCGAGGCAGGTCAGCACACGGTCGAGTGGAACGGTCGCGATGCGTCCGGACGCTCGGTCGCCGCGGGCGTGTACCTCGTTCGTCTCGAGACGGCGGACGGGACGCGCAGCCGGGAGATCGTGCGTCTGAAGTAGGACGCCCGAAGCTCATGTTCGACCCGAGGGGTCGCCGGTTCGCCGGCGGCCCCTCTTTTCGTGTGGCCGGAATCGGCCCCCCGGCGAGGCCGCTGATCCCCGGGCGGCCGCTTCCGGCCCCTGGGGGACTGGTCGTTTCAGACGGTCGTGAGCAAATTGATTCCTGGTTCCTCGTTTCACTGGCGGGGGACCTTGCCTAGGGTTGGGCTCCGTCGCTGGCGGGCGGCGGGGCCCCCCGTCTTTTCAGGGCGTTTCGGACGCGGGGCCGGGTCGTTCGGCCCCCAGGGTAGCCAGCGGGCGGGATTCGCGTAAAATCCCCGGACTTCTGCCCGCGGACCCCGGCCCGAGGACCCCGTGAAGCCCGTCGTCTTCGTTCCCACGTACAACGAAGCTCCGAACGTCGCCCGGCTCGCGGCGGAGATCCGTCGCGCGCTGCCGGAGGCGACGATCCTCGTGGTGGACGATCGGTCGCCGGATGGCACCGGGGACATCGCGGATCGCCTCGCGGCGGAGGACCCGGCGGTGCGGGTGCTGCACCGGGACCCGCCGAAGGGGCGCGGGCTCGCCGGACGCGACGGCTACGTCGAGGCGCTCCGGCTCGGGGCCGACGTCGTGATCGAGATGGACGCGGATTTCTCTCACCCGCCGGCACTCCTGCCCCGCATGATCCGGGAGATCGAGCACGGCGCCGACGTCGTGCTCGGCAGCCGGTTCGTCCGGGGCGGTTCGGATCTCGATCGCGGCGCGGCACGCCGCATCGTGACCGTGCTCGCGAACACGTACATCCGGGTCGTGCTCGGCGTGCCGGTGCTCGACTGCAACTCCGGCTACCGCGCGTTTCG
>JAGQIB010000467.1 GCA_020431545.1 Gemmatimonadota bacterium | reverse complement strand
TGGCCGCCGCGCTCGTCGTCGCGCCGATCGCGATTCGCAACCACCAGGTCTCGGGAGAGTGGATCCCGCTGTCGTGGCAGGGCGGGATCAATCTCTACCTGGGCAACCATCCGGGCGCGGACGGAGTGAGCGCGACGTTGCCGGGCTTCACTTCCTGGCGGAACGAAGACGTCGAGGCCCTGCTCACGCGCGAGCTCGGCCACCGTCCCGGCCCGAGGGAACAGGACCGTCACTTCCGCGCGCTCGCGCTCGAGTATCTCCGTGACTCTCCCGGCGATTTCGCGCGCGGCCTGCTGCGCAAGACCGCGCTCTTCTTCCAGTCGTACGAGATCCGGAACAACCGGGACCTCTACTGGCTCCGCGATCGAACCGGCTGGCTCCGCGGGCCCTGGCCGGACTGGGGCTGGATCGTTCCGCTGGCACTCGTGGGACTCGTCGTGGGTGGACGCGCCCGTCCCTGGCGGCCGCTCCTGCCGACGCTCGCCTACGCCGCGGCGCTCGCGGCCTCGCCGATTCTCTTCTTCGTCTGCGCGCGCTACCGCATTCCGGCCTGGCCGGCGTTTCTCGTGCTGGCCGGCGCCGGCGGCGCCGCGATCGTCGAGCCGGGGGTCCGTCTTCCCCGGCGCCTCGCCGCACTCGCCGCGGTGATCGCGCTCGCGGTGGTGGCCCGTCTCGATCCGTTCGGCGTCCGCGACCCCGACGTCGCGCCGGTGCACTTCCAGTACGCGAACGTCCTCGCCCGGGTCGGCGAGGACGGCGAAGCGGAGCGCGAGTACCGCGAGGCGCTCGCGCTCACCCCGGGCTACCCCGAAGCACGCTACCACCTCGGTGCGCTCCTGCTGCGGCAGGGGCGCGTGGGCGAGGCCTTTCCCGAGCTGGATGCCGCGGTCCGCGCCATGCCGAGCTCGTTCCGCGCGCGCCGCAGTCTCGCGGAAGCGTGGGAAACCGCGGGACGCCCGGACCAGGCGATCCCGCTCCGCCGGGAGATCGTGGCGCTCACCGGAGGCGCGCTCGAGGATCGCTTCCAGCTCGCGACGGCGCTGGGCCTCGCCGGCCGTTACGAGGAGTCGCTCGCGGAGTTCCGCGCGCTGGACGACACGCCGCTCCGCGACGACTCCGATTTCCTGCTGAACGCGGGCCAGACCGCCCTCGCCCTCGGGCGCGAGGACCTCGGCCTCGAATGGCTCGAGCGGGCGCTCGACCGCCCCGACGCCCGGGAGTTCGCGGCCGACGCGATCGCCCGTTACTGGCTCTCGCGTGAGAACTGGGACGCCGGGCTCCGCGTCCTCTCGAACGGACTCCTGCGCGCGCCCGACAGCGAGCCGCTCCTGCGCCTCCGGGCTCATGCGCGTCGCGCCACCGGCGACGCCACGGGGGCGATCGAGGACTGGGAGCACGTGCTCCGCCTGGCGCCGGGCGACTCGGTCGCCACCGAGGAGCTCGCCGGGCTGCGCGAGCACGCGGGGCCCTAGTGCGCGAACGGCGGAGCTGATCGATGTCGATCCCGCGTCGCCACTCCTTCCGTCGGCCCGCCGACGTGGGTGCGTGCTTCCGTACGCTGCCGGCCGAACACCGCTTCCGACTCGCCGGCCCCGGACGTCCCGACGTGATCGGAGCCGAGCCGCGCGCGATCGTGTCGCAGCGCCGAACGGGTGGCGACGATGCGCCGTCGCTCGAGGAACGACTTCGCGCGACGTTGCCGCGGATTCCCGACGCGCGGGCGAACGGCGCCTTCCCCGGCGGTGCCCTCGGAGTACTCGGCTACGAGTTCGGCTACCCGCGCGTGAACCTGCCGCCGGATCCGCGCCCCGCGCCGGGCCCGCTCGCCTGGTTCGGCGTGTACGACACGTTCGCCACGTTCCGGGAGGACACGGTGGAGGTCGTGTCGTGGGGGCTCGACGAGTCCGGACGCTTCGACGCCGGGCTGGCGCTCCGGCGCGCGAAGGAGCTGGAGGAACGGCTGCGCGGCGCGGCGGCCGGCCCCCTCCCGGCGGATCCCGAGGACTCCGCCCCGGATCCTCTGCCCCGCCCGGTCGCGAGCCTCGTCGAGGCGGACCACGCGGAGCGCGTCCGCGAGGTGCTCGCGGCGATCCGCCGCGGCGACGTCTACCAGGCGAACCTCACCGTCCGCTTCGACGTGCCGACGCGCCAGGACGCGCTCTCCCTGTTCGAGACCCTGCTCCGCGACAACCCGGCGCCGTTCGCGACCTACCTGGAGACCGACGAGGGCACGGTGATCTCGTGCTCGCCGGAACGCATGCTCGCCGCCCGCGGGCGACGTCTCACCACGCGTCCCATCAAGGGAACCGCCCCGCGCGCCGCCGACGCCGAGGAAGATGCGCGACTCGCCCGCCGCCTGCTCGAGTCCGCGAAGGATCGCGCCGAGCTGCTCATGATCACGGATCTCGAACGGAACGACTTCGGCCGCGTCTGTCGGATCGGGAGCGTCCGCGTGCCCGAGCTGCTCACCTGCGAGTCGTATCCCCACGTGCATCACCTCGTCTCCACCATCGTGGGAGAGCTCGCGCCGGGGCGCGACGCGCTCGACGCGCTCG
>JAGQIB010000466.1 GCA_020431545.1 Gemmatimonadota bacterium | reverse complement strand
CCCGGCCACTCGGAGAACTCGTCCACACAGTAGTAGACGCTCGCCGCCTCCTCGATCCGCCCCACCACTCCGGCGGCGTTCGGGATCGTGGTGACCAGGATCGGACGTTCGGCCGGCGACACCGCCGCCCGGATCGCCCGGATCAGGAGCGACGCATTGAGGCGACGCAGCGGATGCCAGCGATCGAACGGCGTCATCACGGGACGCAAAACCTCGACCGGAACCGCCGGATCACTCGCGGCGGCCGCCGCGTCTCCCGCGCCGAACGCCCACTCCCGCAGTTTCCCCGCCGCCCGCGCGAGATCGGCCGGACGAAGCGTGGGCGTGCGCGTGCCGATCGTGTTCACCCAGACCACGCGGTGGTGCGGCGCGATCCGGCGGAACAAGTGCTGACAGCTGGACGGATGCCGCCCCCAGTCGTCCGCGAACACCACGAAGGTGCGGCGCGCGCTCACGTGCGCATCCCCCGCAGAAGATCCCGGTAGAGGTTCGCGTAGCCCTCGACCATCTGGTCGAACGTGAACAGACGCCGCACTCGCTGGCGGCCGGCCTCGCCCATCGCACGCGCCCGCTCGCGATCGCCGAGCACCTCGCACAGCGCGCGGCCCAGGGCCTGGTGATCGCCGCGTGGCGCGAGCAGTCCCGTGACGTGCTCCTCCACGATCTCCGGGTTCCCTCCCACCGCGGTCGTCACGCAGGGCAGTCCCGAGGCCATCGCCTCCAGGAGCGTCACGCTCGTGCCCTCGGAAAGCGACGACAGCGAGAAGACGTCCCACGTGTGCAGCAGCGCGGGTACGTCCCGACGCACGCCGAGAAAGCGCACGGAGTCGCGAATCGCGAGCTCGTCCGCGAGCGCTTCGAGCTCACCGCGCAGCGGGCCGTCCCCGGCGAGCACGAGCTTCGCGGCGGGGAGCTCGCTCCGCACCTGGGCGAACGCCCGGAACAGCGTGGCGTGGTCCTTTACGGGAGCAAACCGTGCGGCGATCCCCACGACCGGATCGTCCGGGCCGACCCCCTGCTCCGCGCGCAACGCCGCGCGATCGGGCACCGTCTCGAACCGCGCCGGGTCGATCCCGTTGTACAGCACCCGGATTCGCGACCCGGAAAGCCCCTCGTTGTCGCGCAGGCAATCCCGGATGAAGCCGGAGACGGCCACGAGGCCGTCCGTCACCGGCGTCAGCGCCCGGTTGAACAGGACCCGCTTGGGGCGCCGCACGTCCGGATAGTGGCGGCCGTGTTCGGTGAACAGGACCCGGGGGCGCGCGAAGCCGGCCACGGCGCCGAGTCCCGCGTAGAACCAGGGCGTGTACTGGTGCGCGTGGACCAGCTGCACGTTCCGGGCGCGGAGGGCGCGCCCGAGGCGAGCGCCGAGCGCGAGGTCCACCCCCGGGCGGCGCCCGAGAACGTCGACGGGAATGCCGTGCGAACGCAGGTCCTCGCCCAGCGGTCCGATCTCGTCCAGGAGCAGCACCGAGAACTCGAACTCGGACTCGAGTCGACGCACGAGCTGGTGAACCAGCACCTCGGCTCCGGCCACCACGAGACTGTGGAGGACGTGCGCGACCCGGGGACGCTCTCCGCTCACGCGCCCAACGGCTCCGGTGCGAGCTCCATCTCGTCTTCCTCCGCCTCCGCCGCCTCGATCTCGGCCTGCCGCCGACGTTCCTCCTGCTCCTCCAGGCGCCGCTCCGTGATGCGCTCCAGGATCTGCGCCATGCCCACGAGGAGGTAGAAGTACTCGAAGTCCTCCATGGAGAGGAAGAACCCGCACACGAGGTACCCCACGAGCGTCGCCTCGTAGACACGGGTCAGCGTCCAGGCGAGCTCCTTGTTGCGACTCTCCGGCAGGAGTCGGAGCATCCGGTCCACGCGCCGCACGGATCGGATCGTGAGCAGCACGAGAATGCCGTACGCCGCCAGCGCCACGAGGCCGGACTCGGAACCGAGCTGCACCCAGGAGTTGTGAGCCTCCCGCGGCTCGTAGTTCGAGTAGTACGGAAACGCCTCCTGGAACTGCTTCAGCCCCACCCCGAACAGCGGGTTGTGCTTCATCATGTTCATCCCGGTTTCCCAGGCCTCGAGTCGCCCCGACGCCGAGCGATCGTCTTCGTACTCGTCGATCGAGCCGATCCGGTTGCGGTAGTCGTCGCCGGCGAGCGCCGCGAAGAACACGAGGCCGAGCGCGATGAGCCCTACTCCCAACCGCCGGTTGCGATCCCGCAGGGCGACCACGAGCATGCTCGCGGACAGGCCGAGGAATCCGCCCCGGGAGAACGTGGTCATCACGCCGTGCGCCACGATCGGGAGCAGCCCGAGCAGGATGAGACGCCAGATCCAGCTCCGTGTCGTCCGCATGAAGAACCAGAGGAACGGAACCGACATCACGAGCACCATGGCGAAGTCGTTCTCGTCGAAGAACGCGGACCCGCGCCGCCCCGGGCCGTGCACGATGCGCCAGCCATCCAGGAAGTAGCGTTCGTTCGCCCACCAGCCGAGATACGCGATACTGAGCATCAACACCCAGCCCAGCACGTAGAGCTTCCTCTCCGAGTTCACGACCGCGAGCGCGATGAAATAGATGAGGAACAGCTTGTTCCAGTAGTCCATCCACTTGTCCTGGCGCACGCCGAAGTCGCCGTACAGCGTCGAGAGCCAGAGACACGTCCACAGCACCACGACGAAGAAGTTCTGGCGGCGCCAGATGAAGCGCAGATCCGGTCGCATCGCGAACTGGATCGCGGCGGAGACGAGGGTGAACGACGACACGAGCATCGTGAGGCGCGCCCCCTCCAGACCCCAGAACGTGTCCTGCGGACGGAGGAACGCGAGAAGGTAGTACGCGAGCACCCCGAGAAACGGCTCGAACAGAACCGCCACGCCGCCCACGACGCCCAGGAACAGGACGAGCGCGAGGCGCGGGGGATAGTTGATCGCGAGGTGGGCCGAGATCAGCGCGAGGCCGCAGATCAGCAGCAACGCGAACAGACGTCGCGAGAAGACGACCTGGGGCAGCTCATGGAAGCGCCACGGACTCTCGGGAGAGACCTCGCCGAAACGGCGTCGCTCCAGGAGGATCTCGGGATCGGGCGTGCTCACGCCACCACCTCCCCGGGCGTGCGGAGCCCGAGCTTCCTGGCCACCGCGCGACGCCAGTCGAGGTCGCCGAGCCGGCGCGGCAGGACCCCCCAGGCGAGCACGAGCCCGGCCGCGCCGGCCAGCGCGACCCCGGCCGCGAGGCGGAGCCAGGAGCTGGGATCGATCCAGCGCGTCGCGCCGATGCCGGCGCCGAACGTCACCAGGCCCACGAGGACCCCCCGTCCGATCGAGCCGAACAGGACGCGCCACGCGGACACCCCGAGCACGCGGGAGATGAACGGCACGAACCAGAGCCCCTCCGCCACCACGAACGGCAGGACCGCGGACCAGGCGGCACCGGACAACCCGTAGCGCGGAATCAGCACCACCGCGAGCGCGACCTTCGCGAGGCCCGCCACGAGCCCGACCACATTGAACGTCCCGATCCGCGCCATCGCCACCAGGAATGCATGGGCGAATCTCGCTCCCATCGTGAAGAAGATCGGAATCGAAAGGACCATGAGGATCGAACCGGCCTGCACGTGCTCGGGGTCGATCCAGAGCGAGTAGAACGGGCGGGCGAACACGAGAATGCCTCCCACCAGCAGCCCGCCGAGCGCGTAGAAGAACGAACTGCCGGAGAGGAACAGACCCCGGAGACCCTCGACGCCGTCGCGGGCGTAGCGCTGCGTGGCCCACGGCTCGAACACGTGCACGAGCGTGTGGACGAACTGCACGACGTAGGTGAGCAGCGTGGCGCCCAGGCTGTACATGGCGATGTCCGCCGGCGCGAGGAACAGCCCCACCAGGAACAGGTCCGTCTGGTACTTGAGCAGCATCCCCGTCGTCCCCACGAAGGACTTCACGCCGTAGCCGAACAGGGTCCGGATACTCTCGCGATCGATCCAGCGTCGTCCGATCGCCCACTCCCCCGCCTGGCGCCGGGCCGCCAGCGCGAAGACGAT
>JAGQIB010000465.1 GCA_020431545.1 Gemmatimonadota bacterium | reverse complement strand
GCGACACCGCCGACCGGTCTGAGGATCTACGACGTTTCCGATGCCGACCAACCGTCGCTGTCGGGCGAACTGTTGACCTCCGCAAGTCGGACGGTCGACGTCGAAGGATCGTATGCGTACCTCGGAGGCGACGACTTCCGAGTCGTCGACGTTTCGGATCCGTCGAATCCGACCACGGTGGGATCGATCTTCCTGTCGGACGAGGTCCACGGAGTCGCGTACGCGAGCGGACGAGTGTATGCCGCCGTGCGGAACGTCGGCCTCACGGTCATCGACGTGTCGAATCCCGCGTCGCCGACCGTGATCGGAAGCATCGTCACCGGGGGGATGATCGGGGACTTGGCGTACGCGAACGGCTGGGCGTTTCTCGTGGGCGGCTCGAGCCTCCACCTGATCGACGTCTCGGATCCCACGACCCCGACGGTCGCCACGACGGTCTCGGTGTCCGCGGACTGCGCGCTCGTCGACGGCGACTACCTCTACGTCGGTGGATCGCAGATCCGCGCATTCGACGTCACCGTGCCGCCGGCCCCCGCCTCGCTCGGCAACCTTCCACCTGTCGGCCAAGTGCGCGGGCTCGCGAAGTTCGGAGACGAGTTGCTCGCCGCGACCCCGGGCGGACTGCTCGTCGTCGACGTGAGCAACCCCCTGCAACTTGCGGTCGCGGCGGACCTCCCACTCGCGGGAGGGACCTGGTCGGTCGCGAGCCTCGGGGGGGGCGCGGTGCTGTCCGGCGCGAGCTCGAGGTTCCTCGTCGCGGACGCGACCTTGCGGTCCAATCCGCCGGTGGTCGCCGAAGAAGCGTTCGACGATCTCGTCCTCGATTGCGTGATCTCGGGGACGCGCGCGTACCTGGCGGAGGGGATGGATGGCCTCGCGATCTACGACGTCACGGATCCGGCCAGCCCGACGTGGCTCGGGAGCGAGGACACGCCCGGCAACGCGAGTGGCGTGGTGCTGCTCGGCGGCTGCGCCTACGTCGCCGATTCCTGGGCCGGCGTGCAGGTGATCGACGTCTCGAATCCGGCGACGCCGCAGACCGTGGGCTCTCTCGCCGTCCCCTCGGCGAACGACGTCGCGACGGATGGGCAGTACCTCTACCTCTCGACGGATACCGGACTTCTCGTCGTCGACCTCTCGTCTCCGACCACCCCCGTCGTCGTGGGGTCGCGGAGCACCGATCCGTCGTACCGGCTGGATGTCGCGGACGGGTTCGCGTACCTCTCCTTCTTCGGGAACGGAGGGGACGGAGGCACCGTGATCATCGGCGTCTCGAACCCCACGAGTCCTTCCTACGCCGGGTGGATTCTCGACGACTGGGCGCCGACCGGAGTCCAGATCCTGGACGGATTGCTCTACCTCACGATCTCTCCGAACCGGCTGCAGATCTTCGATCTCGCCGGCGCGCCATCGGTCTCCGAACTCTCCACCACCCCGCTGCCCGTCGGTCCGGGTGGCCTGCACGTTGCGGACGGAGTGGCCTACGTGAGTAGCGGCTACGATGGGATGGTCGTCGTCGACGTGGCAGATCCTGCCGCGCCCGTCCTCCTCGGCAGCGCCCCTCCGCCGGGCAACGACTCCTGTTACCTGGTGCGTGCCGTCGGCACGGAGGTGCTGGCCTTCGGACCGAGCGTGCTTCGGGTGTTGCCCGCGCAGTGTGCGACGTCGACCTCGGTCCCGAACGTCGCGTCGGCGGCCGGAGCGATCGCCGTGCGGGCCGTGCCGAGTCCGTCGGTCGGATCCACGTCGCTCGAGTTCGAGTCCGCGCGCGAGGGATTCGCGGCGGCCCGCATCTACGACGCGACCGGCCGACTCGTGCGGTCGATCCGGGCGACGGTACCGCGCGGACGCGCCACGCTGCGGTGGGACGGTCGGGATCTCGGCGGGAGTAGCGTCGCGTCCGGCGTGTACTTCGTGCGCGTGGAGTCGGGGGATCACACCGGCACCGGGCGGGTCGTGATCGCTCGCTGACGCGAGGAGGCCGGCCTCCGGGGAACCTCTCCTC
>JAGQIB010000464.1 GCA_020431545.1 Gemmatimonadota bacterium | reverse complement strand
GTTCGGATTCGAGCACGAGACCGAGGACCGATTCGCGATGGGCGCCTCGGCCGGCGTGCGCGTGCGCGCCGCGACGCGAGCGCGCCTCCGACTCCACGTGCGCTCGCGCTGGGCGTACCTCAACCGCAAGCACGACTTCCTGCTCGACGACGAGGGACTCCGCTGGAGATTCCCGCGCTCGAACTGGGCGCACGAGTGGGACTTCGGCGCGAACCTGGGGTTCCTGTTCTGATGATCAAGCCGGTAGTGGGGATCGCGTGCGACACGCGATCCGATCGACGCAAGCTGCTGTTCGTGTTCGACGAGTACGTGAGTCGCGTGGAGGAGGCCGGCGGACGTCCCGTGCTGCTGCCGCCTCTCGCGGATCCGGACGACGCGCCGGCCGTCCTCGCGACCGTCGACGCCCTGATCATCCCGGGCGGAGAAGACATCGACCCCGCGCTGTACGGCGAGACTCCGCTCGTGTCCCACAACCCGGCGGATCCGGTCCGGCTGGCGTTCGACCTGGCGCTCGCGCGCGCGGCCCTCGCGTCGTACGTGCCGGTGCTCGGGATCTGCTACGGCTGCCAGCTGCTCGCCGTCGCATCCGGCGGATCGCTGGTCCAGAACATCCCCACCCAGATCGAGAATCCGATCGATCACGGCGGCGAGTTCCCCGACCTCCCGCGGCATCCGATCGACGTCACGGCCGGCAGCCGCCTGCGCGAGATCCTCGGCGGCGCGCAGGTCGTGGTGAACACGTCGCACCATCAGGCCCCGAAGCGCGTGGGCGACGGCCTCGTGGTGACGGCGCGCGCGGCGGACGGCGTCATCGAGGGGTTCGAGGCCGAGGCGTCGAGCGGACGGTTCCTGCTCGGCGTGGAGTGGCACCCGGAGCTGATGACGGAGACGCCGCAGAAGAGGCTGTTCGAGGCGCTGGTGGGGGCGGCGGACCGGGAGTCGTAGGACGGCAGCTCAAGCGGTTTTGTGGTGACGCCGATGGACCGGACAACCGGATCTTCTCCTTCTCGTCCTCCGAGGCCCCCAATGCGAGTCTCGCCCATCGCCCTCGCGCTCGTCGCCCTCGCAATGGGCTCTTCCTGTCGCAATCTCACGGCTCCCCCCCCCCGGGGTGAAATGCCGATCGACGACACTAGAGTCTCGGCTCGTGCCATTCGGGAGGCGGCGGGGGTGCCGGTCGGAGCGGCTGTTGGGGTGCGGCCGGGAGCCAGCCCGGGCTTGGCCGATCCGAGTCGCCTGATTTCCTCGGACCCGATCACGATCGAGAGTCGAGTCGAAGCCGAGCAGCTCGCGCACGACGGCGATGGAACGACCGAGTCGCCCTACGTCATCCGGAACCTTTCGATCGACGGTGCGACCACGACCGCCAACTTTGCCTTCCGGTGGAACGACCCCGAGGCCGACTACTCCATTCGGCTCGAGAACATCCGGCTGCGCGGCAGTGCGGTGTCCCAGATATACGTCGCGACGGCGACCTCGCTCGTCGTGAGTCACGCGGAGATCACCGGAGCGGGTGAAACCGGAACCGGGGCCCGGATTGCGCGGGGCCAGGTGAGTTTCGAGCGAACGGAATTCAGCGGGCTGGAAGACGACGGAATACAGACGGTGGGCTCCGACGGCCCGATCGAGCTCACGGTGGCGGACTGCCGGTTCTCGGATGCTCACGGGCCCTGGGGCAGCGGCACCAAAGGGATCCAGGGGCAGAGCACCGCCGACCTCGTTCGGATTCGAGTCGTTTCGAGCGAGTTCGACTCTCCGTCCCTTGGCTTCGGGCTCCGGACCTGGCGGAATGCGGCCTACGAGGTGACGAACACACTGTTTCGGTGTGAGCTCGGGATCCGAGGGGGCACCGAGACCGTCGAGCACCTCGTGGTGACGCGATGCGTCTTCGAGACAACCCGCTCGGCGATCTGGGGAGAGCACTTCGTCGACTGGGAGGTCGGATACAGCGAGTTCCGGGACAATGCGGCCGGAGTTCGGCTGGTCCGATTCGACGACTGCGGCGCCGGTCGCGCCCACCACAACAAGTTCACGAAGACCACGGGCGAAGGTCCCGGCAACGAGTGCCTGGAGTCCTTCGACAGTCGAGACGTCGTTTTCGACTACAACTGGGTCACGACGTGTACGGAAGACGCGTTCGAGCACGTCCGCCCGCGCGGCCACTGCGTCGTGAGCCGTTCTGTCGGTGACGACGTCGCGCTGCAGATCGTGGACTTCTTCGGCAACGATCCGGAGAACGGCGGCGAGATCTCGCACATCTACGGAAACTGCGGCGACGTCGGGGTCCTGGTCACAGACGTCGACAACATCTCGGTCCACGACATCCACACGGATAACTCTGCGGGCCGCTGGAGCAACGTCACGCTCGAGCAGCGACATACCGAGCCGGGAACCCATCCGGCGGGCTGTACGGTCCGCTCTCCGCTTCCGACTCCGGAGCAATCCGCCGAAGGCGGCCCGTTCGGAGTGCAAGGGATCGTGGGGCCGGGAAACACGGCGGAGTGGTGGGAGGACGGGGCCCTGCAAGAGTTCTCCTCGTGAATCCCGACCTGCGCGACGGACCGCGTCTCCCCCGCCGGACGACACCGACGGGGGAGACGATCCGTCAGTCGATGACCACGACCTTCCCGGTCGCCTTCTCCTCACCGCGCGTCCACCGCACGAAGTAGACGCCGGGCGCCACCGACTCGCCGCGCGCGTTCCGGCCGTCCCACGCGCCCGTGAGCTCGCGGGAGCCGGCGACGGACGCCTCGAGCTTGCGGATCGTGCGACCCGCCGCATCGAACACGAGCAGGTGACCGCCGTCCGTCGACTCCGCGGTGCCGCGGATGCGCACGAGGCCGCCGGCGCGTACCGGGTTCGGGAACGTCGCGAGCTTGCTCGCACCGCCGAGGAGCTCTCCCTCCACGACCGCGGTCGACGTGATGCCGTGCGGCCCGGCGCCGGAAGGCACCACCCCGTGGCACACCGTGCAGTCCGAGAGCGTTCCCGCGTGACCCTGGAGCGCGATCATCTTCGCGTTGTCGCGATCCACCCGGCTCGGCGCGATCGCGTGCGGGCTGTCGTGACACGCCGCGCAGCGCACGCCGCCGTGACCGACCGCGTTCCGGTAGAGCGTGCCGACGGGCTCTCCGTAGGTCGCCGTGTGGCACGTGCGGCACGCCGGCTCGTCGATCCAGGGTGTGCGTCCGTTGCCGATCGAGTCGGAGACCTGGTGCATGTTCCCGTGGCAATCCTGGCAGACGAGTCCGAAGTTCGTGGACATGGTTCCGCGTAGACAACTCGTGTTCTGACCGGGATGGCACTTGTAGCACCCGGCGATGCCCGGCATCGACTGGTCGAGGAAGTCGTGCTTCTCGTGGATCCGGCGCGAGAAGTACCCCGCGGTACCCGGATTCGGGCCGGTCAGTGGTGTCATGCCGTGGCACTGCGCGCAGAGGATCGGCGTGTTGTTCGGGTTGAAGCCGCCTTCGTCCTCGTGCTGGTTGAGTATCCCCTGGATGCTCCCGTGGCAGCCGCCGCTCACGCAGCTCACCTCGGTTGAAACCGGAATCACGGGCTCCACGCGAGCGAGTTCCGCCCCGCCGGCGTCGCGCGCGATCACGAGGGCCTGCTGGTAGGGATCCTCCACCGTGGGGTTCGCGTCGGTGAACGGCGTGATCGGGATGCCGTCCGCTTCGAAGTATCCGGACAGGGCATCGAACGTCCCGGTGAGGCCGCGACCCGTCAGGCCGACGTTCGGCGGCAGGATCACTCCGAAGAGATCCTGCGCGTAGTCCCAGAAGTCGGTCTTGCCGACCGAGTACGTGTTGCCGGGGATCGAGTACTCGAGCGTCACGCCGTCGGTCACGATCTGCGGGAGCGTCGTGGCGTTTCCGCGCAGGATCACCTGCGCGACGAGATCGTTGTACGGCGGGAGGATCGAAATCTGCGCGTGATCCTGGTTCATGCAGTGCATCCCGAGATCGTTCCAGCTCAGCACGACGTGCGTGCCGAGGTCCCGGGTGTCGGCGTCGCTGCGCACGCCCAGGAGCGTGAGTGCAACGAAACCGACGACGGCGACGGAGCGCGCCGCCCGTTGCGGGGTCGTCGAGTGCATGGCGTTTCCTCCGACGGGCCTGCCCGCCCGCGGGGGCCGGGGGAAGATCCCGGCGACGAGTCCCGATCGAGAGAGGGGTGTGGCGCGAGGTGTCGGGGACCCGCCAGGCGGTGAGAATCGGATCAAACGGTCAGGTATTCACATGACATCGGTCATCGACCCGTGTGACCGATGTCAGACGACCGACCCTCGGCAGATCGCGGACTCTCCCCGGAACTCCATGCGGTTGAACACGTTAGCGGTACTTCGAGTGACCGGCGGCCGGAGGGGAGGCAACCCCGCGGGCCCTCGGTCTCGTAGGGAGTGTCGATCGGCCGGGCGTCGGGTCCGGCCGCTGCACTGTCCCGAGGAGGAACCATGCCGACCCTCGATCGAGGACGAACGACCCGCGCGCTTCTGGGCGCCTCGGCCCTCACCTTTCTCACGCTCGGCTGCTCGAGCACACGAACGATCGCGACCCGGGAGGACTGGGCCGCGGAGGTCGACGAGATCCGGAGCGAGGCGTCGGAGCGACCGGCCGACGTCACGTTGCGAACCGGCCACACGATTCACGACGTCGACCTGGACGTCGCCGTCGAAGAGGTTCGCTGGACCGGTCCCGCCGAAGGGGCATCGCCTCTCGAGAACGTGCAGGGCCTTCGTTTCCAGCACTACGGACGCGGCGCCGTCGATGGGCTCGGGTGGGGTGTCCTCGTGGGGCTCCCGGTGGGCCTGCTCCTCGGCGCGACCTCGGACGACGACTTTCTGTTCGATCGCGACGCCCAGATGCTCATCGGCGGCGCGGCCTTCGCGGTGATCGGCGGCGCGGCCGGTGCACTCACCGGCTCGATCCTCGGGCACGACGAGGTCTACCGCCTGCAGCTCGACCCCGACCCGGGGGACGGATCCGAACCCTAGTTCGGATCCACGTACATGATGTCACCGGAACCGTCGTTCATGATGTAGTCCTGCCCGCCGTTGACGGGGGGCTCGTAGCTGCCGTCGGCGATGCTCGGATCGTCCCACGACGGCATGCCCGCCGAACCGCTGCCGCCGCGGCCCGAGCCGCCGCCCGACTGGGCGCGAGCCTGCGCCACAGCCTGCTCGATCAGCGCGCTGTACTGCACGGCCGGCATCGCCCCGCCGAGGTACTCCACGGTGGGACCGATGAGCTCGAGTCCCCAGGTCTCGGCCGCGAACACGCCGAACTCCTGCGTGAGCGCCTCGCGCTGCGCGGGGTCGGCGGCCATCTCCTGCACCTTGGGCCAGAGCTGATCCGCCTGACTCACGATGACCTTCGTCTGCGGCTCCACCCACTGCCACGCCCACACCCAGAAATCGAGCATGCGCTGCTCGCCGTCGGCGCCGAGCTCGATCTCCACGCCCTCGGACGCCGCCAGCTGCTCGAAACCCCACACGCACCAGGCGGAGAAGGCCTTCGCGTCGCGCTCGGTGACACGCCCGTCGCCCGCGCCGAGAGGAACCTGGACCACGTCGAGGGTCGCACCCTCCGGCGTGCCGCCGGAGAGCGTGTCGCCGAGTCCGGCGAGCGCGGGAACGGCCATTGCGGTCACCGCGACCGCCGCGAGACCGGGGAGAATCAGTCGACGCACGGGAGACCTCCGGGCAACGGGGTGAGCGCGCGGGAGCCGCGTCGCCGATCCCCCTGTTTCGGGGGCGCCGGGAATCTCCCGGCGGCACGTAAATCCGGCCGGCGGCCCGCGAACCGCGACGGGCCGCGGCGGGTTCAAGGATCGGCCCGCCCGGGAGGCCTCCCCCACCGCGATCAAGGAGATCCCCCG
>JAGQIB010000463.1 GCA_020431545.1 Gemmatimonadota bacterium | reverse complement strand
CCCGGCGGCCCGGGAGTGCCTTTCGCGCCTCGCCCGCCACTCCGCTCTGGTATGATCGCGGGCCGTCCGGGGTTCTGAGCCCGGGCGCGGTCCCACTGGCCCGACCATTGCAATGACGTGACCCCGGAGGGCGCGGTCAGGCGCCTCCGGGACGCTGCGCCTTTCCGGCGGCGTTCGCGGGCCGACCCCCGGGGCCGGCGCTCGAGCGCCCGCAGCCACACTCAGGGCCCCTCGCCGGGCCGCCGGGCCGCCCGGACCGCACTCTCCCAGACATTGCTGCTCCGAGAACCGACAACGGGGAGACTCTTCATGCCGCGCACTTTCTACCGGGCCCTCGTAATCCTTACTGCCGGCCTCCTGGCGGCTCCGGGTGCCGGGGCGACCGGGGTGTTCCCGGTGCCCAGCTGGACGACGGCCACGCCCGCATCCCAGGGCATGGACGCGGCCGCGCTGCAAGACGCCGCGAATCTGGCGGGGGGCAGCGGGATGGTGATCCGGGGCGGTCGGGTCGTGGCGTCGTGGGGCAACCCGAGTTCGGGTGGGGACTGGGCGTCCGCCGGCAAGCCGGTGCTGTCCACCCTCCTGCTTCGCGCCGTGGAGCAGGACCTCACCACGCTGAACTCCACGATGGGGCAGTACCTCACGGGGGGCACCGCAAAGGACCGGTCCATCCGGTTCCTGGACCTCGCGAACATGGTCTCCGGCTACAGCCGCGCGGAGTGGCCGTCGGACGCGTTCGCGTACAACGACTACGCGATCAACCTGTACGGCTACGTGCTCTGCCAGGAAGTCTTCGGCTCGTCGCCGCCCGAGGTGTTCTCCGACCAGTTCGGATTCCTCGGATTCGAGGACTCGATCCAGATCAGCGACTGGCAGTATGGTCGCGTGAAGAACATGTCGGTGCGAGACTTCGCGCGGTTCGGTCTGTTCTGGCTGCGCCGCGGCGAATGGGACGGCGTGCAGGTCATTCCTTCGTCGTCCTTCGATCTCGTGGAAGACGAAGTGCCGCCGAGCGTGCCCATGACGCAGGCGGACGGCGCCGAGTCCTGGGACTTCGGCACGTACGGCGGAGGCGACGACCAGACCGGTATCGGGCCGGGGCACTACGCGATGAACTTCTGGACGAATCAGTCGGGTCTGTGGCCCGGTTTCCCGCCGGAGGTCTACCAGGCGAGCGGCTACTTCGGATCGCGCGTGTGCTGGGTGCTGCCCGACGTCGACGTGGTCGCGGTGGCGTTCGACTGCAACACGTCGTTCGGAGGAGCGGCCGGGCTGCAGGCTCTGTACGACTCGATCGTTTCGGGCTCGACTCCCGCTCCGGACGGCGTGGAGACGTCGACCTGGGGCGGCACGAAGAATCTGTTCCGGGGGCTCAACTCCGGCTTTTCGGGAGACGAACAGTAATGGGTCACCGACCACTTTCCCCCGTGTCGGGATTTCTCATCATGACTCGGAAACCGTGGTGGATCGCGGGCATGCTCGCGGTCATTTCGCTTTCGACCGCACCGGCTCGATCCGAGGTGTTCCCCGGAAGTCAGTGGCAGACACGCTCGCCGGAACAGGCGGGACTGCGCGCCGACATGCTGCAGCAGCTCGCGGACTACGCCGGCGGTGACGGGATCGTCATCCGCGACGGCTATCAGGTGTACTCGTGGGGCGACCCCTCGAATCGGGGCGACTGGGCTTCGGCGAGCAAGCCGGTGCTCACGACCCTGCTCTTCCTCGCCGCCGACCAGGGCCTCTGCCAGATCGATCAGACGATCGGCGACTTCATGGTCGGCGGCACCGCGAAGGACCGCGCGATCACGTTCCACCACCTCGCGAGCATGACCTCGGGCTACAGCCGGGGCGAGGGACCGGGGCAGGCGTGGGCGTACAACGACTTCGCGATCAACCTCTACGGCTACGTGCTGTGCGAGAAGGTCTGGGGGGCGTCCCCGCCGGACGTCGTGCAGGACCAGCTCGCGTTCCTGGGCTTCCAGGATCCGGTCACCATCGGAACGGGCCAGTACGGCCGGGTGAAGGCGATGTCTGTCCGCGATTTCGCCCGCCTGGGGCTGTTCTGGCTGAACCGGGGCCAGTGGGACGGCGAGCAGGTCATCCCGGAGAGCTATTTCGACCTCATCGCGGAGCCGGTGCCCTCCGGGACCCCGGTCACGTCCTCGGACGGGCCGGAATCCTGGGATCTGGGCAGCTTCGGCGGGTCGGACAACCAGACCTCGGCCGGGCCCGGGCGCTACGCCATGAACTTCTGGGTGAACGTGAACAACAACCAGTGGCCGGGAAGGCCCACGAATGTCTACCATGCCGCCGGCCACGGAGGGCAAAAGGTCTGCTGGATCGTGCCCGATATGAACGTGGTGGTGGCCGGGATCGGCGGCGGTGCCCTCGGGAACGCCGCGGCCCTCGATCTCATCCTCGAGGCGAACGACTCGTCCCCCGTCACACCCGTGAGCTGGGCGGAAGTCAAGGCGATGCACCGGTAGGAAGTGTCCGACCGGCGCGCGCCCTCTCGCGCCGGACCGGAGACTTCCTTGCGCGTCGGACTGCTCGTAAGAAATCTCGATGAGCCCGGAGGCATCGGCGTCTACACGCGCGAGCTGCTGATGCATCTGTTCGCGCAGGATCACGAGACCGAGTACTTCGTGTTCCTGGGCGGCCAGGGGTCCCGCGGCCGGTTCGCCGAGCACGCGAACGTGCACGAGGTCGTCCTGCCGTGCCGCGGCAAGCTGTGGTGGGACCAGGTGCAGGTCGCTCGCCACGCGAACCGCCTCGAGCTGGACGCCGTCTTCTGTCCGAAGATGTCGCTCCCGTTCCGCTTCCGCGGTCGGAAGCTCCTCACGATGCACGGTGCGGAGCAGTTCGTGTTTCCCGAGGAGTTCTCCCTCGTCGATCGGATCTACGTCCGGTTCTTCCTCCCGCTGTACGCGAGAGCGGCCGACCGGGTGATCACGGTCTCCGAGACGGCCCGGCACGATCTCGCGCCGATCCTCGGCGTCCCCGAGTCGCGATTCTCCGTGATCACGCACGGTCCCAAGGAGATCTACGCGGAGCCGGTGTCGCAGCAGAAGATCGCCGAGATGCGGCAGAAGTACGGCCTCGAAGGGGATTTCATCCTGCACGTGGGACTGGTGTGGGGCGCGAAGAACTTCGAGATCTTCCCGGAGGTGCTCGAGATCGTGAATCGCGAGCGGCCTCTCCTGCTCGCCCACGCCGGAAAGCCCCATCGCTGGCGTGACGAACAAGCCACCCGGCGCGCCGATCCGTACGTGCGCGAGCTCGGGCTCGTGCCCGACGAGGATCTCGCCGCGCTGTACCACTCCGCCGTGGCGCTCGTGTTTCCCTCGCTCTACGAGGGCTTCGGCATCCCGCTCGTGGAGGCGATGGCGGCCGGCTGTCCGGTGGTCACGTCGGACTGGGGCGCGATGAAGGAGGTCACGGGCGACGCCGCGGTGCACGTCGACTCGCGGCGCCCGGAGGCGCTCGCCGAGGCCGTGCTCGATCTGCTGCGCCACCCGGAGCGACGCGAGGAGCTGGCCGCGCGAGGGCGGGTCCGCGCGCGCGATTTCTCGTGGGACGACGCCGCTCGTCGCACTCTCGCCGTGTTCCGCGAAGTCGCGACTTGAACAAGCACCTCACTCGCTTCGCGAAGATCGCGATCAGCGCGCTCCTGCTCGGGCTGATCATCTCGCGGATGAACGCCGAGAACGTCCTGCAGACGCTGCGCGCGGTGGATCTGCGCTTCGCACTCGCGGCGCTCGCCGTCTCCCACCTCGATCGGTTCCTGCAGGCCGGCAAGTGGTGGCTGCTGCTCCGGCAATCCGGCCAGCAACTCCCGCTGCGGATCGCGATCGCGAACACCTACGTCGGCAACTTCGCCGGGCTGTTCCTGCCCGCGTCCGTGGGCGGGGACTTCGTCCGGGTGTTCCTGCTCAAGGCGTTCCCGATCCAGATGTCGGAGGTCGTGGCGTCGATCGTGGTGGAGCGAGTGTTCGGCGTGCTCGCCCTCGTGTTCACGGCGGCCGGCGCGCTCCTGCTCGCGGACACGGCGGGCGTGCAGGTGCCGGAGCCGGTCCGGTGGCTCGTGCTTCCGGTGTTCGGCGGATTGCTGGTGGCGATCGCCGCGAGCTTCCGTCTGCGGTCGGGAATCCCCGCGTTCGTCCTGCGACTCGGGGAGCGCTTCCACCTGCAACGTCGCCTCGAGTCCCTCACCGGATCGTATCGACGCTACGGCAAGCGCAAGGTCGCGATCCTCACGTACTTCGTGCTCTCCGTGGTGGAGGTGCTCACGGTCACGGTGATCTTCCTCCTCATGGCGCGAGCGGTCGGCATTCCGTTGCCGCCCGCCG
>JAGQIB010000462.1 GCA_020431545.1 Gemmatimonadota bacterium | reverse complement strand
GAGAGGGGTCGACCCGGGCCTGGAAGCGCCGGGGACCGATCCCTCGGATTCGCCGGACCCGCCGACGTTCCGAGTCGCGGTGAGACCCGATCGGGGTCCCGCCCTCTCGACAGCGGCGAGGATACCCGGTCACCCGCCGCAAGTCATCTCGAATTCCGGCCCGTTATCTACACCATGCCCCCGGCTCGATCAAGGCGAATCGGCCGGGAGAAGGGGCCGGAGGGGGCGGCCGGACGCCTCGGGCGCCCGGCTGCCGCCGCGATCCTAGGCTTCTCGCGATTCGCGATCGACCTTGTTGTCGTGTACGCGGACGCCCTGCCCGCGCACGACGAGGTCGCACGGTCCGTTCAGGATCGCGTAGTTCAGGGCCACGTAGCCACGCGCGGTGTCGGGCTCGAGCAGGATGCCGCCGTCGCCGTTGTCCCGGCAGTCGTTGCCCACGAGCACGACGCGACGCGTCTTCTGCACGCGGATGCCGGCGCCGCAGTCCTGGATCTCGTTGCCCACGACGCGCGTGCCGCGCCCGCCCTCGACCCGGATGCCGGACTCGCGCAGACCGTGCGCGCGGTTGTCGGTCACGCGCACGCGAACCGATCCGTCGCCGGTCACCGCCACGCCGGACGTGCCGCCGCGCGGCGCGAGTCCGTCGCACGATCCCTCGACGTCGTTTCCGTTCAGGCGGGCGCGCGCGCAGTCGCGGGCGAGAATCCCCACGGAGGAGGGCTCGCGCACCTCGTTGTCCTCCACCACGATGCCGTGGCACGCCTCGAAGTGCAGGACCGCGTGCTCGTCGCCGCCGCAGGAGATCGCGTGGTTGCCCGCCGCGAGGAAGCCGGGGCCGCACTGCCGGGCGTGGACCGCCGCTCCCGGCACGCACGAGATCCGGTTGTTCACGAGTTCGAGGCGACGTCGACTCATCGGGCCGCCGCCCCGGATCTCGACCGCCGTGCACGGCTCGCCGCGCCGGCCCTCCGGACCCTCGAACGAGTTGTCCGCGAGTCGGATGCCCTCGGCTCCCGGCAGGATCGTGAGGTACGACCCCCGATTCGCCGCGTTGTTCCGGATGATCCGGTTCTGCACCGCGATCAGCCCGAAGTCCGCCCACCGGTCCTTGGGGTCGATCCGCAGCGCCGGCCCTTCGATCTCCTCGAAGCGATTGCCGTGGATGAGCAGATCGGAGAGATCGCGTTCGAGCCGGATCCCGTGGAAGCCGTTCAGGAACTTGCAATCCTGCACCACGATCTCGCGGACGGGACGGTCCTCGGACTCGCCGCACAGGAGAATGGCCGCTCCCTCGTCGTCGCGGAAGTCCCCGAAGCGGCACGCCTTCACCTGCACGTGCGTGCCGCACCGGACGACGAGCCCGTGGCGCGTCGTCTTGTCGCGGCCGTTCAGGCACACGTTGAGCAACGTGACGTCGTGCGCGCCGTCGATCTTGAACAGCGTGTCCATGCCGCGGCAGTTCGCCGCGGGCAGGAACCACGGGCGACCGTCCGAGCCGGCGGCCGAGGTCAGGGTCGCGCCCGTGCGCAGCCGCACGGGACGCGACAGCGCCCAGAATCCCGAGCCGAACTCGAGGGTCTGGCCTTCGCGGCGCGCGGTGGGGGAGTCGACCTGGTCTTCCCAGCCGGCCCACGGGGACTCGAGGGTGCCGCAGCCCGAAACGGGGCGGACGCGAACGGATTCGACGGGAGTGGTGCTGACGGACAAAGGGGGCCTCCGGCGTGAAGTCGAGGGTCTTTGCCGTTTCTTCGGCGGATCCGCGCGTGCGGATGAGTCCGTTCGCAGGTCAGTCCGGGAACGGGACCGTCGACGCGGGAAGCGTCGCGACGCCGAGCCGCCACTCGCCGTCCGCAGTGCGGCCGGAGTACCAGATCACGAGACGATCGTTCTCGATCAGGCCGGAGGACCGGTACACGAGTTCCACGCCGAGCTCCGGATCCCCGCCGACGAGCGTGGGCTCGGCGGAGAAGCGCCAGTGTTCGAGGTCGCGACTGCCTCCGACCCAGAGATCCGTGTCGTCCGGGCCGGTCGCGTCCGGCGGCCGCGCGCAAAGGAGCGCGACCCAGCCCTCCGGACCGGGGAACACGTCCACGTGCCAGGGACGGACCCCTTCCAGCCCGTACTCGAGCCGCCCGCCCGGCGGGGGAGCGGGCCGGTCGGAAGCGTCGGGAGCATCCGGGGGGATCGGCATCCACGGGATCGTGGCCGACCGCGGCTGGACGACGTAGACGCGATGGGAGCCATCTCCGGCGCGGACCACGGCCGGGGAGACGTAGAACGGGTCCTGGTCCAGCTCCCAGCGAATCACGGTGCGAGGCTCGCCCCAGGCGATCCCGTCGGGGCTCTCCACGACCTTCAGGTCCTGGAAATTCCGGTCGTCCGGGCGGTACTCGCGGCGCTGGGTGTCGAGCCAGAACAGTCG
>JAGQIB010000461.1 GCA_020431545.1 Gemmatimonadota bacterium | reverse complement strand
TGGGAACCAGCTCATCACACCCCTCGCCCAGTTGCCCGGCGCAGGAAGCCGGACCGAGGCAGGTTGGAGTCGGACCCCACGACGCGGGCCCGGACGAGCCGACGCATCCGGCCGGACGGTTCGCTTCGCAGCTCTCGGGTCCGACTCCGAGACAAAAGTAGACTCTGTAGTCAGGAATGCCCATCGGGGGTTTCCCGTATGCCGCCGGGGGACCGAGAGCCCCCCGGATCGACCGGAGGGGCTCCTAGCGGAGAATCTGGACCCGGCGAGCCTGCCGCTGGGCCCCGGCGGTCAACCGGAGCCAGTAGACCCCGGCCGGCAGATCGGAGCCGTCCCACGAGACGGATTGCGGCCCGAACCCCCGGGGCCCCACGGACGACCGATCGCGCCGCCGCCCGGCCACGTCGTAGACGTCGAGCGTCACGTCGGCGGCCGCCTCCCGGAGCACGAACGAGACCCGGGTCGCGCTCCGGAACGGGTTCGGCGCCACCTCGAGCGGCACGGGAGCCGCATCCCCGAGGAGATCCGGGGCCGCCGTCGCCGCGACCAGCCCCGCGAAGAGGTGCAGGTCCGCCCGCACCGTGTCGGCCTCGACGTACCCCGCACTCACCACCGCGAACGACGCCTGCAGCGCCCGCGGTCCCGGCAGCGTCACCATGATCGGATTCAGCGCGAGGTCCGTCTCGTTGAACGTCACGGACTCGTCCTGCCAGATCGGGAACTGCGGATCGGGGACGGGCGGCGGGCTCGCGCCGTAGAAGCCGCGACGTCCCGCCGTGTTCGTGACGAACACCACGGTCACGAGATCCTGCGGCGCGACGATCAGCGACGGCTGCGAGTAGTTCGCGTCGGCGTTCGAGACGTCGACCGGCGCCTCGAAGCCGGCGCCGTTCCGCGCGATCGTGCGGATGATCGAAATGCCGCCGCCCGCCGCGTGCCGGTACGCGATGTGCTGCGGACCGGACCAGTCGACGGCGAGGTCGGGCTGCGAGGCGCTCGCCGCAACGCCCGTCGGAACGTCGGTGAAGCCGGCGATGTCGCCCTCCACGCAGCGGATCGAACCGCCGGCCGCCCAGGCGATCGACACGACGTTCCCGTCCGGGCTCACCGCGATGCTCGCATCGTCGTCCGAGATCGTGTCGTTCGTGATCTGCCGGAACTGCGACGTCTGCGCGACCGTGTCGTAGCGCAGGTACCAGATCTCGTCGTTCGCCGTGCCGGTCTCCAGCGTGGAGTAGGCGATGTGCACGACGTCGTTCAGCCCGCGCGCCGTGATGACGGGCGATCCCTTCACCGTGAGGTCGGACGTGAGCGAGATCGGCGGGGTGAAGCTCCCGCCGCGATCGTTCGTGTAACGAACCTGCCAGTTGCCGCCGCCGAGGTCCTCGCGCCACACCACGTGCGTGACACCGTCGTCGCCGACGACGAGGTCCGGATACTCCTTGGACGACGTGTTCGCGGTGATGTCCTGCGGCGTCCAGAGCGGCGGCGACTGATCCGCGCGCGCGGCGACCGCGATCTGTCGCGAGGGACTGCTCGTTCCGACCTGGTGCTTGTACGCGAGATACGCGGCACCCAGCATCGGGTCGTAGGCGACACGCGCCGCATTGTTGTAGAGACCGTCCCGGATCACGAAGTCTTCGTTCCAGTCCCCGGAGCCGGCGAGGCCGGGCCGCGGCGAAAGCGCGAGCGCCAGGACGGCGATCGCGGGACCGGTGAAACGACACATGGGAGACCTCCTCGCACGGGTTCGACCGAGGGCGGAGTCTCGGAGGCCCGTTCAGTATGCGCTCCGGACCGGCGCGACGCCAGCCTCCGGGGGGGCCCGGTTCGCGGGCCTCGGCCCGTCAGCGCGGCGTGGAACGTCCCGCTCCGAGATGCTAAGTTCGGCGACCGCTGCCCCCCCCGCCGCCGAGGTCCTCGTGAACGTCCTCTTCGTGAATCCCGATTCGCAGACGTACTACCGGGAGTTCGTCCGCGGGCTGAAGGAAGTCGGGGCAACGGTGATCGGATTCGGGCACCTCTCGCGTCATCGGGTGCCCCCTTCTCTCCGGCCCTACCTCGATCAGTACGTCACGATCCAGAACCTGTTCGACGTGGAGCAGCTGGTGGCCGCCGCGCGGGTCGTGGGCCGGCACGTGCGCATCGATCGGGTCGAGACCACGGACGAGACGCTCGTCGTTCCGACCGCGCAGCTCCGTGAACGCCTCGGGCTCCCCGGCATCTCGGTGGAGACGGCGATCCTCTGCCGGGACAAGTCCGCGATGAAGGACCGCCTCCGGGCCGAGGGCATCCCGTGCGCGCAGTCCGCCGCCTGCTCGTCCGACGCGGAGGTGCGCGCGTTCGTGGAGAAGGTCTCCTACCCGATCATCCTGAAACCGCGGGCCGGCTTCGGCTCGCTGAACACGCATCGCGTGGGCTCGGACGCGGAGCTGAACGCGCTGCTGCCCAAGCTCGGCCTCGGCGACGGCGGACGTTCGATGGCGGCCGAGGAGTACGTCGACGGGCACGAGGGCTTCTACGACACGATCATGCTCGACGACCGGGTCGGGCACGAGTTCATCTCGCACTACTATCCGGGATGCCTCGCGGCCACGCTCGATCGTTCCGTGTCGCCGCAGATCGCTGTGACGAACCGCCTCGACTCGGACGGCTACGCGGAGCTGAAGGAAGTGGGCCGCAAGGTGAACCGCATCCTCGGCATCACGCGGAGCGCCACGCACATGGAGTGGTTCTTCGGCGACAAGGGTCTCAAGTTCTCGGAGATCGGCGCGCGACCGGCCGGCGAGCGCATCTGGGACATGTACCGCGCGGCGAACGAGTTCGACGTCTACCGCGAGTGGGCGCACGTCGTGACCACGGGGCAACCGAGTCAGACCCCGAGCCGACGTTTCGCCGCGGGGTCGATCCAGATCCGCCCGGACCGGGACGGCCGCTACGTCGGTCACGAGGGTCTGGAAGACGCGTTGAAGAAGTGCGGACCGTGGATCTACGAGTCCGACATCCCGACCCCCGGCACGCCGACGCACCCGCTCGAAAAGGGCTGGCTCGTGAACACGTGGTTTCGGCTGCGTCATCCGGATTACGACGAGGTGCGGCGTATGATGGCCTACCTCGGCCAGACGGTGAAAGCGCACGCGCGGTAGTTCTTCGAACGCCGGGCGGCGCGTCGAATCGCCGCCCCCGCGAGTCCCCGGGGGCTCCCCGAGAAGCGCGAAGGCCCGAGGCGACGAGCCCCGGGCCTTCTTCGTTTCGATCGCGCGAGTTCGATCGCGACGCCGTCGTCTACCGCACGAGATTCACGCGACGGATGTCGGTGCGTCCGTCGCTCGCGAGGCGGAGGAAGTAGATTCCCGCCGCGGCCGCGTTCCCGTCCGTGTCCCGTCCGTCCCAGGACGAAGCGTGCGATCCGGCCGGCAGATCCCGCGACAGCAGCGTGCGCACGAGACGACCGGAGACGTCGTACACCGCGAGCGCCGTGCTGGCCGGACGTTCGAGCGCGAACCGGATCTCGGTCTTGCCGGAGAACGGATTCGGGCGCGGCGCCGCGAGTCCGAAGCCTTCGATCGCATCCACCGGGTCGAAGCCGGTCGACGCCTGACAAACCTCGCACACGGAGGGGAGTACCGGATCGGTGAGCAGCTCCCAGCTCGTCACGGTGCCCGTCTCGCCGCCGTTGTGATCCTCGACCGTGAGGGTCCAGGTCCCGTCGAGCGGCGTGAGGTAGAACACGGTGAGCGGCGAGACGGTACCCGCGTCACCCACGTACCACGGGGTCGACCCCGGGCAGTGCTGCTCGAGCGACGGCCCCGTGAACCGGAACGTCACGTCCATGTCGTCGTCCTCGCAGCCGTTCGCGAAGAACGGATACCGCGGGCGGTCGAGGAGGACGGACTCGGCGCCGTTCGGGCCCGACAGCTTCAGCACGAGATCGCCGACCCGCGTGTGCGAGATCACGACGTGTACCGCGAGATCGTTCACGAAGGCACCGGTGCCGCTGACCGTGAGCGAGCTCTGCGCGCCGGCCGGCACGTTGTCGGGAATCGGCAGCGGCAGCCCGGAAGGCTGCAGGTCCCCGCCGACCTGCTGGCTGAACGACTCCACCCAGGGGCCACCCTCGGCGCTGGAGAGAGACAGCTCGAAGTCGAGCGTGGCGCCGCACGTCAGCGCCGGATCGAGCGTCAGCGCGAAGTGCGGCGAGTCCGAGGTGCCGGTCGCTCCGCTCGTCAGGTTCGGGAACGTGGCCGTGTCGTCCGTGATCGTCACGCCGGGGCTGGTCGTCGACAGCACGCCGGTGATGCCCGTGTGCGGACCGACGGCAAAGATCGTGACCGGCATCGTGATCGTCTCGCCCGGCTCCCACACGCCGTTCTGCTGGCCGGGATTCGAGGGGCAGACGTCCGCGCCGCCGTGCGCGAGGTAGCCCACGCGGCCCACTCCGTTCGAGAACGACCCGTCGAGCGAGGGCGCGCCGGAGGAGGTGGGATCGAGCCAGTCACTCAGCCGGCTCGAGGCGCTCGAACCGTTCCACGCGAGCGTGAACTTGCCGTAGCAGTCGTAGTTGATGTTCGAACACGACGCGAGGCCGCCGGACAGGAATCCGATGAGACGCTTGTTCGCGGGATCGAACAGGCCGGAGCCGGAGGATCCGGGCTCCGTCGTTCCGTCTTCCCAGTTGTTCACGCGCCAGTGCGTCTGCGAGCCGCCGCCGATGCACGAGTTCATCGTGGTCAGCGCATCGGTGTTGAAGCTGATCGCCTTCTCGTCGGTGTTCGGGTGGTGGATGCCGACACTGCCGGTGGAGCCGGCTCCCGTGTCCCGATCCCAGCCCGCGAAGAACACCTCGGACGCGGGATCCGGATCCTCTTCGAGCTGCACGAGACAGAAGTCCACGTCCGAGCGCGAGGCACGGAAGATCGAACCGGTCTGGTTGTCCGAGAGGGATCCGCAGCACAGCGCCCCGCAGGTCGGGGACTCGTAGTTCCAGTAGATCACCATGGTCTGGTCGTTGCCGGTGGAAACTCCGCAGTGGTTCGCGGTGAGGAAGTACGGCGTGAAGTCCGCCGACGTGTTCATCACCATCGTGCCCGTGCACGTCCAGAAGCCGTTCAGCGTGTAGACCGCCACCGCCTTGATCTGATCCCGCCACGGATCGCCTTCCGGACAGATGACGTCGTTGTTGCAGGAGCCCTGGCGACCGATCTCGCGCTCGAGCTTGAACCAGTCGCGGAAACCGTAGCCGACCTGCGCGATCTCGATCTCGGGCTCGAAGTCCGCCGCCGGCGGGACGAAGAGCTCGGCCACCGCCTTGCCGCCGGGCACCACCGGCAGCCACAGCTCGCCGTGCGGCGCGTTGTCGAGCGACGTGTACGGCCCTTCCCAGTAGTCCTGCCCTTCGGCCGTCACGTGGAACGTCGCGCCGACGGGAAGGCGGAAGTGCGTGAGCCCGAGGTTCAGATCCGTCGCGCCGGGCGCGTCGAAGCGCAGGCGCCACAGGCGGGAGCCATCCGGGAACGTCTCCCAGGTGCCGTGCGTGGCCGGCGTGATCGAGACGGCGACCGGATCCGCGAACTGCAGCGGCGCGCCGTCCTCGCGGGACACGCGATCCGTGGCGACGCGAAGGGCCTCCACGTCCCGGGGTTCGATCGGGAAAGTGGCGACCTCGGACAGCGAGCGACCGAGCGCGTTCGCGCTCAGCGGGGCCGGGCCGCGGCGGGCGTCGGCGGCGACCGGGAGGAGCGACACGGCCGCTACCAGGCCGAGTGCGCGCAGAGCGAAGGGGCGGATCATGGTCTCTCCTCGGATGGGGAACGCGCGAGAGCGCGGCGGCGGGCACTTTCGCGCGCCAGTATATCAGAGGAGAGCACGCAGATCCGGGAAGGCTTCCGAGACACCGTGAGCAGCCCCCTTCGCTCCAGTGCCCCGGTCGCCTTCCCGAGCTAGGGAACGGGCAGAGACCTCGCCCGGACCTTCGCTTCGCTACGCTTCGTGCTTCGGCACGCGACGCTCGATCGATGCGACAAACGGCTTCGTCGTGTCCGTCGGCTGCGTCTGGCCGGAGAGGATCGTGGTGGCGGTGGCGTCCTTGCCGTACTCGGCCGCGTTCGCCGCGGCGTCCACCTTCAGGTGCGCGCCGGTCAGGTCGATTCGCTCGACCTTGCCGCCGGACAGCCGGTACGAGTACACGGCCGACATCGCGGGCGGCGTTTCGACCGCGCCCTTCTTCGGGGTCGACTCGTCATCGGTGAACCCGAGCATGGCCGAGCCGGACTCCAGTGCGTCGAGCCGCACGCCGGCCGGAAGCAGCACGATGATCGCGCCGTCCTCCGCCGCGATCTTCGAACCGGCACTCCCGAGCAGCGAGACGAACGACGGCGCGGACCACTCACTCGCCTCGGTTCGACGCGACACCACTCCCTGCATGTTCGCGTTCGCGCCCAGCGGAATCACGGCGACGCCCATGCTGCGGCGCAGCAGGTCGGCCGGAACTCCGTCGTCCTTCGTCGCGGCGATCAGAGCCGCCGACGCGAGCTGGATGCAGCGCGTCGCGTCGTTGGCCGTCTTCGACTCGCTCATCCGCTTCGCCGCGTCCGGCATCTCTCTCTTTGCCGAGTCGCTCGTCATCGCCGGCTGCTTCGCCGCCGACGTCGCGGCGGGCTCCCCCGCGTGCACCGCCGGGGGGATCGCGAGCAGCGCGGCCGCGCACCAGAGGGAGATCGTGGTTCCCCATCCCTTGCTGATCATGTCGTTCTCCTTTCCCGTTTCCTCGGGAACTAGTTCGAGCCGACGCCGCTCATCGAGCCGAGCATCAGGCCCAGGTTCAAGGTCACGTAGTCGCCGCCGTCGAACCGGGCGACGGACTCCGCGAACTCGTCGAACTGGTAGTCCACGTACGCGTACCGCAGGTCCGCAACGAAGCTCAGGGAGGGGAGGATCGGCACCTGCGTCCCCGCGCCGGCGTGCCAGCCGAACTCGCGCTTCGTGGTGTCCTCCACGTTGCTTTCGCTCGTGAAGTCGATCGTGGTGTTGTACCAACCGATACCCGCGAGTCCGTACACGTACGGGATCGGCGCCACGATGAGGCTCGCGGTCACCGGCCACGTGCGAACGTCGACGCCGCCGGGCAGGGACTCGTTGCGGTAGTCCACCGCGCCTTCGAGCTGAACGGGCCCGCCCACGCGAACGAATCCGCCGATCATGTGCAGGTTCTCGTCCGTGTCCGGTGCGTCGACCCAGGCGCCGCGCACTCCGACTCCGGTGGCGAACGCGGAGCCGGCAAACAGCGTCGCGAGCAGCGCGACGGCCGCGGTCACGGCGAATGTGCGTCGAGCGCCGCGCGGGCGCTTCTTCCTCGAGGCTCTCATGGCGAATCCTCCCTTCTCGCCGCGAGTGGCGGCGATGCGTCCCGAGGCAGCAGCAGCTCGTCCTCGCGGGGGCGTTCGGGGACTCGGTCGCGAAGAACTGCAAGCCGCGTGCCGTGTCTGCGCAAGGAAGGGGAAAGGACCGGAGAGATGGCCCAGACACGAATCCGGCGGGCCCTGGACCAGGACCCGCCGGAAAGGGTGAAGCGAGTTCGAGCGGCGGAGGCGGCGACGGTGTCGGAAACTGTTTCCGACGGCCGGCGGTAGTTCCTACATCCGCTCTCCGATCGCGATGCCTACCGCACGAGATTCACGCGCCGGATATCCCTCTGCTCCCCGGCCGTGAGACGCACGAAGTAGATCCCCGTCGCGACCGCACGATCATCGACGCCGCGGCCGTCCCACGTGACGACGTGCGATCCCGCCGCCATCGCCCGGTTCAGCAGCGTGCGTACGTGGCGCCCGGCGACGTCGTACACCTCGAGCTGCACGTCGCCCGCGCGCTCGAGCTGGAAGCGGAGCTCGGTGCGCTCGCCGAACGGGTTCGGGCGCGGGGCCGAGAGACCGAACGTCGTCGTGGCGATCTCCGGCGAATCGAGTGCCGTGCACGGCTCGCACGTCCCGGTGACCGGCGGTGTGGTGAGCAGCTCCCAGTCGAGGATGCTGCCGGTGTCGGAGCCAGCGTTGTCGGTCACGATCACGCGCCACGTGCCGGCCGAGCTCTTGCCGTTCAGCGTGTTCAGCGTGGAGAACGGCGCGGCCACCCCGGAGTACCAGGGCGTGGAACCGGCGCAGTACGACTCGAGGTTCACGGCGGACGCGCTGTCGAACGTCACGTTCATGTCGTTGTCGCCGCAGCCGTACGTGCTGGCCGGGACACCGGGTCGATCGAGCAGCGTCACCAGCGTGCCGTCCGGGTGCTGCAGCATGATCTTCAGGTCGCCCACGTACGTGTGCGAGATCTGCACGCGCACGTCCACGTCCGTGAGCGTGACGTCATCGGCGACGGCGAGCGTGCTCGTGGCGCCGGTGCCGTTGTTGTCGGGAATCGCGAGCGGGAGGCCCGGCGGCGTGAGCGACTGACCGACCTCGCCGGAGAAGTTGACGGTCCACGGGCCGCCCTCCGCACTGCTGAGATCCAGCGAGAAGTCCACGGTCGTGCCGCACGCGATGCTCGGATCCAGCCCGAACTGGAAGTGCGGCGCGTTGCTCGGACTCGTGGCGCCGCTCGCCAGGTCCGGCCACGTGGCGGACGCGTCGGTGATCGTCACGCCCGGCGTGGTCGTGGACAGCTGGCCGGAGATGTTCGTGTGCGCGCCGCCCGAGGCCCGGATCGTCACCGCGAGCTCCACGCTCTCGCCGGGCTCCCAGATGCCGTTGCCGCCGGCGCTCACGGGGACGACACAATCGTCCGTCGACGCATACGACTCGTAGCGCAGGCTGCCGACGCCGCTCGGGAACGAGCCGTCGATCGTGGTCGCGCCGGTGTTGCCCGGATCGAGCCAGTCCCGCAGGCGGTTCGCGGAGGACCCGCCGCCGTTCCACGACACCGCGACGCGTCCGTACCAGTCCGACGTGATGCTCGAGCACGACGCGAACCCGCCGTGCAGCTGGCCCACGAGCCGGTGGTTCGGATCCCAGATGCCGGAGCCGGAGCTGCCGGGCTCGGTCGTGCCGTCTTCCCAGTCGTCGATGCGCCAGTGCGTGCCATCTCCGGGGACGGCGTTCTGCAGGTACGTCGTGACCGTGAGCGGATCGTTGTTGAAGCTGATCGCCTTCTCGTCCGTGCCCGGGTGGTGGATCGCGACGCAGTTCGGAGGATTCACGCCGGAGTTGTCCCAGCCCGCGAAGTACACGTTCGAGATCGGATCAGGATCCTCCTCCAGCTCCACGAGACAGAAGTCCGAACCGGAGTACGAAGCGCGGTAGATCGCGCCCGTCTGGTTCTCGGCGAGCGAACCGCCGCTCAGCTGGCCGCAGACCGGCGACTCGAAGTTCCAGTACAGGACCATCGTCTGGTCGTTGCTCGCGGAGATCCCGCAGTGGTTCGCGGTGAGGAAGTACGGCTTGAAGTCGTTCGCCGTGTTCATCACCATCGTGCCCGTGCAGGTCCACGAGCCATTGAGCTGATAGACCGCGACGGCCGAGATGTCGTCGCGCCAGGGATCGCCCTCGGGGCAGATCACGTCGTTGTTGCAGCTCCCCTGACGACCGATCGGCTGCTCGGTCTTGAACCAGTCGCGGAAGCCCCAGCCGATCTGCGCGAGACGGATCTCCGGCTCGAACTTCGGCTCGGCGGGAACGTAGAGCTCGATCACGGCACGCCCCCCGGGGACGACCGGCAGCCACAGCTCGCCGTGCGCCGCGTTGTCGGCTTCCGTGTACGGGCCTTCCCAGTAGTCGCGGCCGGGCGCGACGACGTACAGCATCGCGCCGGCCGGCAGGTCGTAGCGATCGAACCCGAGGTTCAGATCCGTGGCGCCCGGCGCGTCGATCTGGAGACGCCAAAGGCGCGTACCGTCGGAGAGAACTTCCCAGGAACCGTCCGTGTCCGGCGTGATCGCCACGGCGACCGGCTCCGCGAACTGGTGCGGCGCGCCTTCCTGGAGCTCGCGTTCGTCCGCGGCCGCCACGAGGGCGTCGCGATCGAGGGCGGGCACGGAGAAGGTCGACACCGCGGAGAGCGAGCGACCGGCGCCGTTCTCGGTGAACGGAGCGGCGCCGCGACGCGCCTGCGCGGAAGGAGCCGCGAGCGCGAGCAGCGCGATCGCGAACAGGAAGCGGGAGAATGGAGAACAGAGGCGAAGCAGCATGTCGGTCTCCTCGTGGAACGGGAGGACGGGGATGAGACTCCCGGCGAACGAGTCAGTTTACCACGCGGCCGAAGAGCGCCCCGAGGTGGTGCGGGCCGCGACGCCTAGTCGTCGCCGGCCGGTCGCCGCCGTTCCCGCTTGCGGCTCCCCTGCCGACGTTTCTCCTCGAGTCGCCGCTGCTTCGAAGCGCGCGTGGGCCTCGTGGCCCGGCGCGGCACCTCGGGCGCCAGCGCCTCCGCCAGCAAGGTGACGAGTCGCGCGATCGCCGCCTCCCGGTTCCGCCACTGGGAGCGGTGCTTCTGGGAGCTGAGCTGGAGAACGCCGTCGGCCTGGATCCGGGATCCGAGCTTCTCGCGGATCCGGGCCCGCTGCGAGTCGCTCAGACTCGGCGACGCCCCCACGTCGAAGCGCAGCACGATCCGGGTGCGGGACCGGTTCACGTGCTGGCCACCGGGCCCCTGGCTCGTGGTCGCGTGGAACGAGAGCTCGGCCTCGTCGATCGTGAGATCGGGCGTGATTCGGATCATGCGGCCATGCTCGCCCGAACCGCCGTCTCCCGCAACGGCAAGACCCGGCTCCCCTCCGGTGCCGCGGCTCCGCGGGCCGTAAGCCCGGCGTCGCCTCCCCCGTAACTGACTGTCGCGCTTGGGGTTCCCGCGGGCGGATCGGCCCTGGTACACTCCGGGGGTCCCGTTCCGGAGCGCCGCCTTGACCCAGCCCGCCTTTCCCGCCGGCCCTCCCGGGCCCGAGGGGCCCGACCGCGGCCCACTCGCGGGCGGCGCGTCGCCGGACCTCGAGCGGACGGCGGAGCTCCTCCAGGCGGTCCGAAACGGCCATCCGGCGGCCAAGAACCGCCTCGTGGCGCGATACCTGCCGATTCTGCGGCGCTGGGCCCACGGGCGGCTGCCCGCCCATGCCCGGGATCTCTCCGATACCGATGACCTTGTGCAGATCACCCTCATCCGAGCGTTGGACAAGATAGGAGACTTCGAGCCGCGGCGAGAGGGCGCGTTCCTGGCCTACCTGCGGCAGATCCTCCTGAATTCGCTCCGGGACGAGATCCGGCGCGTGAACCGTCGGCCGGTCCGCAAGGATCTGGACGACGCGGTCGCGGATCCGTCCCTCGTGGTCGACGCGGTGGGCGTCGAGACGATGGTGGCGTACGAGCGGGCGCTCGCCACGCTGCCGGAGCGTCAACGCGAGGCGGTGGTGCTTCGGATCGAGTTCGGCTTCTCCTACCAGGAAGTCGCCGACGCGATCGAGAGCCCCTCCGCCAACGCCGCGAGAATGATGGTGACGCGAGCGCTGGCCGAGCTGGCGGAGGTCATGGATGACTCGAAAGGCGGATGACGGGGATCTCGAGCGCTTCGCGGAAGCGGTCGCCGACGAAACCCCCGTGAACTGGAACACTGCACTGGAAGAGACGCGCGATCTCGAGCGTCCGCTGCGCGGACTCGAATCGCTCGCCCGCATCGCCGCCGCCTATCGCGACAGCGGTCGATCCTACGACGAGAGCGCATCGCCGCCGCCCGGCGGCACGTGGGCCGGCGCGTCGGCGCCCGCCCCCGAGATGCTGTTCGCGTGGGGACCGCTGCAGGTTCTCGAGCGGCTGGGAGCCGGCGCGTACGGCGAGGTCTACCGCGCGCACGATCCGCGCCTGCAGCGCGACGTCGCGCTCAAGCTGCTCCGCCCGCGCGACGCGGACGGCGAGTCGCCCGAGGCCGCGCGACGTTTCCTCGAGGAAGGACGTCGCCTGGCGCGCGTGAATCACCCGAACGTGGTCACGGTTCACGGCGCCGACGAGCACGACGGGCGCGTGGGCCTGTGGTCCGAGCTCCTGTCCGGCCGCACGCTGGAAGAGCGCCTCGCGAACGACGGCGTGCTGTCCGCGCCGGATGCCGTGGTGGTCGGCACCGCGCTGTGCCGCGCGCTCGCCGCGATCCACGGCGCGGGTCTCGTGCACGGCGACGTGAAGGCGTCGAACGTGATGCGCGACGCCGGCGGCGAGATCGTGCTCGTGGACTTCGGCTCCGGTCGCGAGTTCGCTCCGGACGGAAACGTCGCGGCGACGGATCGCGCGCCCACCGGCACGCCACTCAGTATGGCGCCCGAGGTGCTGCGCGGCGGAGCACCCGACCCGCGTGCGGACCTGTACGCGCTCGGCGTGCTGCTGTACCGGCTCGTGTCGAATCGCTACCCCGTGCCGGCGCAGACGTTCGGCGACCTCATGGCGCGCCACGAGCGCGGCGAGTCGATTCCGCTGCGCGACGTGCGCGCGGACCTGCCGGCCGAGTTCGTGCGCGTGGTGGAGCGGGCGCTCGCATCCGATCCGTCCGCGCGTTTCGGGAGTGCGGGCGAGATGGAGCGCGCGCTCGCGTCGTGTCTCGACGTCTCCGCGCCGGCCGCGAAGATCGTGCCCGGTCCCTCCGAGCACCGGACGTTCCCGTTCGGCCGGATGACGCTCGCTCTCGCCGCCACGCTCGCGGTGGCGATCCTCGGCTGGAAGCTGTTCGCGGGCGGGCCCGCCGGCACGCTCCGACTGGACGCCACGCTGTACGCCGCCACGGAAGACGGCACGCGCACACTCCGCTCCGGCGACGCGGTGGCGCCGGGCGACCGGCTCTCGCTCGAGGTCGAGACCAAGGAGCCCGTGCACGTCTACGTGATCGACGAGGACGAGAACGGCGAGATGTACGTGCTGTTCCCGGTGGAAGGCCTCGCGCAGCAGAACCCGCTGCCGCCGGGTCGCCACCGACTGCCCGGCGACCTGGGCGGCATCTCGCAGGACTGGGAGGTCACGTCGGCGGGCGGCCGCGAGACGATCCTGGTGGTGTCGTCGCGGGAGGCGTTGCCGCCGATCGAGCGCGAGCTCGCGTCGATCCCGTCCGCGCAGCCGGGCGTGCTGCTCGCGTACGCGGAGCTGCCGGCCGAGGCCCTGGACGGCCTGCGGGGCATCGCGGGAATGAAGCCGTCGCGCGAGCAGGAGACGTCGAGCGGGCGCCTCGCGGACATCGCGAAGGGTTTCCGGGCCGCGAGTGACGCGCGGGATCTGTGGCTGCGGGAGATCGAGTTGCGGAATCCGTAGGCGAGATCAGGGTTCGGAGTCGAGCGCCGCGATCTCCTCCCGGAACATCGCCTCCGCCCGCACCCGGAACGCGGCCAGTTCCTTCGCGTCGCGCGGGAAGCACAGCGCCTCCACCGCGCGACGTTTCTCCGCGGGGAGATCGCGGTCCAGGTAGCGGAACCCGAAGTCCCAGCGGTCCGGGCAATGCCGCATGCGCAGCACTTCCACCAGGCCTTTCAGTGTGAGGTTCACGTACCAGTAGGTGGCCTCCGCCACGTGACCGCGCGCGACCGCGCGTTCCACGAGCGGCTGGAACATCACGTAGGTCTCGCGAAGCGTCTGCAGGCGGGCCCGCATCTTCGCCGCGAGCGCTTCGCCGTCGAGCGGCACCGTGCGCACGAGCCCCTCGCGATCGAACAGCACGAGGGCCACCCCGTGACGTTCCTCCTCGCCGAACGAGTCCCGGTCGCATCGCTTGATCACGCAGGCGTCCACGAAGTGATGCGGGCTCGCGTTCGCGAGACGCACGAACACCTGCGAGCTCCCGTGCCAGGTCGGATCGGGCAGTCGATGTTCGACCTCGATCGGTGACAGCGACACCAGGATGTCGCGAAGCACGACGAACGCGTCCTCCACGCGATCGTCTTCCACGAGGATTCCGAGATCGATGTCCGAGTACTCGTCCACACGACCGGTGGCGAAGCTGCCGCCGAGCGTGGCGGCGAGGATCCACGGCTCGCGCGCGAGGCCCGTGGCGAGGGCGTCGATGATGGCCTGGCGAGAAAGGACGCTCATGGGTGGCCTCCCGGAGAGTGTTCCCGGAGGTTAGCGCAACGGGCGCGACCCGCCCCAGCGACGAGGGACGGACGCCGCTCCCCGGGGGACACGGCGAGTGTGTTACGCTCCGAACTCGCCGCCGGCCGGTCTTCCCGATCGGCAACGAGCCGGAGGCCCCGTCGCCGCCGCGGTTCGAAGGCGCCACCTCTCCCCACGACATGTGAGGCACCCATGGCCGTCGCTCGCGTCACCGAGATCATCGCCAGCTCCAAGAACGGCTTCGACGACGCCGTAGAGAAGGGCATCAAGCGCGCGAACAAGACGCTCAAGAACGTGAAGGGCGCCTGGATCCAGGACCAGAAGGTCGAAGTGGAAGACGGCAAGATCACGGAGTACCGGGTCTGCATGAAGGTGACGTTCGTACTCAACGACTAGCACCGCGCCGGAAGTCGCGGGGGCGCCACCGCCCTCGCGACTCCACTACACGCGCAGCAGCACACCCTTCGCCTTGGCCCCGGTGGCCTTCGCGAGCATCTCCACGTAGGCCTGCACCTGCGCGCGATACGTAGCCAGCGCCTCGTCGAGCTCCGAATCGGACTTGAAGTCCACCACGGTCCACCCGTCGCGCTCCTCGAACGCGAGATCGAGCACGCCCTCCACGAGTTCGCCCTCCGGCGTGGACATCGTGAGCGGGGTCTCCCGGCGGCACGCGTTCCGCACCTGCGCGTCGCGGGCGCGATCGAGCAGCGGGTGCTCGAGCACCCTGCGCGCCACCCGGCGCGCGGCCTTCACTTCCTCCGGCGTCGCGCCGAGCACGCGCCCCTGCACCTCCGTGATGCCGGCCACGCGCTCGTCGTCCGCATCGAGCGGCGTGATCGCGAGCACGGCGTGGACGAGCGCGCCGAACCGCGGCCCCTTCGGTCGCCCGCGCTCGCGCGCGATCTCCTCCACGGCGATGCCGTTTGCCCAGGCGGGTCCCGCCTGCTCCAGCCGTCGCGCCGACCACGCGCGCGCGGTCAGCGGCTGCACGCTCGGACGCGCGGCCGTCGCGATCGCTTCCCCGCGAGTCCTCTCCCAGTCGCGGTACCGCGCGACGCCTTCCTGCACCACGGACTCGTCGACCTCGCGACTCAGCAGCTCCTCGCGCCGGATTCCCTGGCGCGCCTCCACCGAGAGCTCGAGCGCGCCCGGGTCCCACCACACGACTTCCCGCTCGGCGATGCGGTGCAGACCGGGCTGCACGCTCACGTCGCCTTCCGGGTCCATCGGGCGATCGAGAACGGAGTCCCGACCGAACCTCGGACAACCGGGCGCGATCTCGGCCCGGCGCTGCGCGTCCGGCGGCGGGTAGATCGCCCCGTTCAGTGGCGCGATCCATCCGCCGAGCGACTCGTCCGTCTGCTCGCCCCAGGGACCGTCGCCGAGCGCCGGAACCACGAGCAGGTCACGCGCGCGCGTGGCCGCGACGTAGGCGAGGCGCACACCCTCGGCGCGGTCGCGATCGACCTCGAGCTCCTGGTGGTCCGTGAGCTCGGCCGGCGCCCAGCCGGCGATGCGCACCGCGCAGCGCTCCCGCACCGAGTCCACCACGCGCGACGCCTGCCGCCGCGCGATGTCCGCCGTCATGTCCGCCAGGATCACCACCGGGAACTCGAGCCCCTTCGCGCGATGCACCGTCATCAGGCGGACGCCCTCGCTCCCCTCCTCCAGGATCGGCGCCTCGGATGCGCGCCGCGCGCCCGCCTCCTCCAGCAGGCGCTCCACGAACCCGCGGAACGAGATGCCGCCCGCGCTCTCGTAGGTACGCGCCTGCTCCGCCACGTGCAGCACGTTCGCGAGCGCCTGCTCGCCGGACGGGCGCAGCACGAACATCGCGTGCGCGCGCGTGGCGTCGAGCAGGCGATGCACGGTCTCCGCGATCGGGCGACGATTGCGCTCCCGGTGCAGGCGACCGAGCAGCTCGAGCGCCGCGTCGATCGGCGCGAGGCGATCCGGAACGTCGGCGAGGCGCCGGAACGGATGCAGCGGGCGCGGACGCGCGTCGTCCGCGAGCCGGTACTCGAGCAGCTCTTCGTCGCCCACCGCGAACAGCGGCCCCTTGACGGTGGCGAACACGGCAAGCTCGTCGTCCGGCCATTCGATCGCGGT
>JAGQIB010000460.1 GCA_020431545.1 Gemmatimonadota bacterium | reverse complement strand
CTCGACCAGCCGCTCGCACGATTCGGACTCGACTCGCTTCGCGCGATGGAGCTGACGCACGAGATCGAGACGGCGTTCGGCGTGCACCTCGACGCGCCGGACCTGCTCGCCGCGACGTCACTCGCGGATCTGCTGGATCGGGTACAGCGGGCGGAGAAGGTGCCCCCTCCCGGCTCCGCGCACACGGCCGCCGAAGAACAGCCGGAGTGCGAGCTCGCGGCCGGCCAGCAGGCCCTCTGCTTCCTGCACGACCTGGATCCCGAGGGCGCGGCCTACACGATCGCTTCCGCCCTGCGGCTCGAAAACGACCCGGACGAGACGGCCTTCGAGGCGGCCTGGCGCGACGTCGTCGCCCGTCACCCCTCGCTGCGCGCCCGCATCGTCCGTCCGGGCGGGCATCTCCGTCAGCGATTCGACGTTCCCTTCGAGCGCATCCACGAGGGACGCATCGAAGCGGTCGGGGACGGCGAGATCGAATCGGTCCTCGCCGACGTTGCGTACCGGCCGTTCGACCTCGAGCAGGGCCCCCTGTTCCGCATCACCCGGGTGATCCGGAGCGGCCACGAGTACCTCGTTCTCGCCGCTCACCACGTGATTGCGGACCTGTGGTCCCTCTCGATCGTTCTTCGAGACTTCCGCGACGCCTACGAGCAGGCGACGCGCGGCGGACGTCTCCCGCGCGTGGACGTTCCGTCCCCGGCCGAGTTCGTCGCCTGGCAGCGCGAGTATCTCGAAAGCGAGCGAGGCGAGGCGCACTTCCGGGCCGCCGCCGCCCGGCTCGCCGATCCGCCGGCGCCCCTGGACCTTCCGGCCGTGCGGCCGCGTCCGGCGTCGCCGACGTTCGCCGGCGCGTTGCGGACCCGCCCGCTCGACGCCGGGACGACGCGCGCGCTCCGTGATCTCGCGCAGCGCCACGACGTGACGCTCTACACCGTGCTCCTCGCGGCCTTCCAGACTCTGCTCTCCCGGCTGTCGGGCCGGCCCGACGTGACGGTGGGCGCGCCCGCCGCCGGCCGAACGCGGTCCCGGCGGAGCGACCTCGTGGGGTACCTCGTGAACTCGATCGTGCTGCGCGCCGATCTCACGGCCGATCCCGCGTTCCGCGTTCTCGTTCGCGAGACCGGCCGTCGACTCGCGGAGGCTCTCGGCGGACAGGACTTCCCGTTCCCGACGCTGGTGAAGCGTCTCGCCCCGGAGCGCGACGCGAGCCGTTCGCCGTTCTTCGACGTGATGTTCGAGCTCCGCGGCGTGGGCGATGTGGTGCGGGGAGATCTCGCCGCCGACGCGTCGGCGCGCGTCGATCTCGGCGGGGGGTTGCGGGCGCGCGTCGCGTCGCTGCCGCGACGAAGTGCCCAGTTCGATCTGTCCGTCACCGTCACCGACGATCGCGACACGCTCGCGATCGAGTACGAGTACCGGACGGATCTGTTCGACGAGATCCGGATCGACGAGATCGCGGACGCGTTCGCCACCCTGCTCGCGGGCGCCGCGCGCGCACCGGACACTCCCGTGTCGCGCCTGCCGTTGCTCTCTCCCGCGGCGCGGATCGCGGCGCTGGGCGACCCGCCGCGCTCCGGCGTCGACACCGATTCCGCGCTGCTGCCCCGCCGGTTCGAGGCGTGGGTCGCTCGCACGCCCGATGCGCCGGCGCTGTGGCACGGGGACACCGGCTGGTCGTACCGCGCGCTGAACGAGCGTGCGAACGCGATCGCCCGGAGACTTCGCGAGCACGGAGTCACGATCGACTCGCGCGTCGCGGTGGTTCTCCCGAAGTCGCCGGAGCTGATCGCGTCGTGCGTCGCCGCGATGAAAGCGGGCGGCGCTTTCGTCCCCGTGGATCCCGGGTTGCCGATCGCGCGACAGCGATTCCTCGTGGAGAGCTGCGCCGCGCGCGCCGTGATCGGCTCGGAGGAGCTCGCGCGGGAGACGGGGCTCCCGTGCGTCGCCGCGGACGCGGGACGGGATCCCGTGAACGTCGAGGCGCCGTTGCATCCCGAGGCGCTCGCGTACGTGATCTTCACCTCCGGCACCACCGGCGAGCCGAAAGG
>JAGQIB010000459.1 GCA_020431545.1 Gemmatimonadota bacterium | reverse complement strand
GGCGCAGCGTCACGAACACGAGGATCAGCGCGAGCATGCCGCACACGAAGGGATAGGTCGCGCTGAATCCGAACTTCGCGGACATCCAGAGCGCACCGCTACCGCCCACCGCCTGCCCGAGGTAGCTCGCACCGAACATGAAGCCGTTCGCGAGGCCGCGCTCGTGTTCGGGCAGTACCTCCACCGCGAGCGCATCGATGGCGACGTCCTGCATGGACGCGAACACGTTGTGGATCACGATCAGCAGCGTGAGGAGCTTCAGGTTCGCGCCGGGATCGAACGCCATCACGACCCCGAGGGTCACGATCATCATGATCTGGGAGATCACGATCCAGAAGCGACGCGGCCCGAACCGTTGAATCCTCACGAGGTCGACGAGAGGGCCCCAGGCCCACTTGAAGCTCCAGGGCAGGTAGAGCGACCCCGTGAACAGACCGATCTCCGTCAGCCCGACTCCGGACTGGCGGAGGTACGCGACGAGAGCGATCGCGCTGAACCCGAAGGGGATTCCCTCGGACAGATAGAGAAGGGAGAAGGCGGTCAGCCTTCCCCCTTTCGTCTCCAGCGCGCGCCGGCCGAGCAACTAGATCTTCGGCGCGGCCGCGATCACGTCGGCCGACGCCTCGGAGCGGTACTTCTCGAAGTTCTCCACGAACAGCTTCGCCAGGTGCGCGGCCTTCGCGTCGTACGCGGCCGGGTCCGGCCACGTGTTGCGCGGGGTGAGCACGTTCGAGGGAACGCCGGGGCACTCCTGCGGGACGTCGAACCCGAACACCGGGTCGGGCGCGTAGCGCACCTTCTCCAGGGCGCCGGTCAACGCCGCCGTCACGAGCGCGCGCGTGTGATGAATCGACATGCGTTTGCCCACTCCGTACGGACCGCCGGACCAGCCGGTGTTCACGAGGTACACGTGCGCGCCGTACTTCTTCATCTTCTCGCCGAGCATCGCGGCGTAGCGCGTGGGATGCAGCGGCAGGAAAGGCGATCCGAAGCAGGCGCTGAACGTCGCGGTGGGCTCCGTGACGCCGGCCTCGGTGCCGGCCAGCTTCGCGGTGTAACCGGACAGGAAGTGGAACATCGCCTGCGCCGGTGTCAGACGCGCGATCGGGGGCAGCACGCCGAACGCGTCGGCCGCGAGGAACATCACGGTCTTCGGATGACCGCCGACCCCGGGGATGACGCAGTTGTCGATGTGCTCCACCGGGTAGGTGGCGCGGGTGTTCTCGGTGATCGAGTCGTCGTCGTAGTCGATGTCGCCGTTCGCGTCGACCACCACGTTCTCCACGATCGAACCGAACTTCACGGCGCCCCAGATCTGAGGCTCGGCCTCGCGCGAGAGGCGGATCACCTTCGCGTAGCAGCCGCCCTCGAAGTTGAACACGCCCTGATCCGACCAGCCGTGCTCGTCGTCGCCGATCAGACGACGCGTGGGATCGGCGGACAGCGTGGTCTTGCCGGTGCCGGACAGGCCGAAGAACAGCGCCGTGTCCCCCTCTGCGCCGATGTTCGCCGAGCAGTGCATCGGGAACACGCCACGGAACGGCAGCAGGTAGTTCATCACGGCGAAGATCGACTTCTTGATCTCGCCGCCGTACTGGGTCCCGCCGATCAGTACCATCTTCCGCTCGAGCGACAGCACCACGAACACGCCCGAGTTCGTGCCGTCCGTCTTGGGATCCGCGAGCAGATCGCCCGCGTTGATCACCGTGAACTCGGCCTTGTGGCTCTCGAGCTCCTTCGGGGTGGGCCGCACGAAGAGCGTGTGCGCGAACAGGTTGTGCCAGGCCTTCACCGTGATCACGCGGACCGGAAGTCGGTACGTCGGGTCCGCGCCGGCGAAGCCGTCGAAGATGAACTGATCGCGGGTGGAGAGGTGCTTCTCGACCTTCTGGTACAGGCGCTCGAAGTGGTCTTCGGAAATCGCGACGTTGACGTTGCCCCACCAGATCTCGTCGTGCACGGAGGGCGAGTCGACGACGAACCGATCCTTGGGCGAGCGACCCGTGCGGTCCCCCGTCAGGGTGATCAGCGCGCCGTTCGCGGCCAGGTGCCCCTCCCCTCGGGCGAGGGCCTGCTCGACCAGCGCCGGGGAGGAGAGGTTCCGGTAGACCGTGCCTGTGGTCCGGATCTCCAGGGGAGCCGTTTGCGTGGACATGTTCTCGGTCCCTTCGAGGGTCTCAAGGGAGCCGGCGCGCGCGTCGCGCCGACGTGACCGCAAAGAGTACCCCACGATCGCCCGGGAAGAAAGGTGGACTCGGGATTCCCTGATAAGAGGTTCCCGGGGGCGGGGGCCGTTGGCTGGCAGCCGCCGGGACCACCCGGTCCGTCCGTCCGGGGCCGGTCTCCCCCGCGGCACCCCGCGCGGGAGATCCCGCCGCCCGGCGAAACAGGGGGGACACGGCCGCAGTCTTCCGGCCCGGGGCGGGATCCGTCCGCCCGTTCCGTCCGCCCCCGCCCGTTCCCCGATCCGGAGCCCCCCTTGAGCGAGTGGACCCCCGTCGAGACCGATGCCGGCACCTGGGCCGTGAACTGGGCCCGTGTCCGCAAGATCATCAACTGGTACCACAAGTCCGAGCTGATCCTCTCGACCGCCCGGAAGGTCGAGGAGCGCACGTCCGTCCTCGACGTGTCGTCGTGGATCGGGAAGTCGCTGTACTCGCTCGAGGTCGACTGGAAGAAGGTCCGCGACACGGCGGAGACGAACACCGAGATGGAGCTGGACGCCGTCCAGGGCGGCGGACGCATGTACGCCACTCCGGACGACGCGCTGATGCGGTGGTTCGTGGCCGATCTCGCGCGCAAGGCGCGGAGCTCGCGCGAGAACAAGATCAAGTTCCAGAAGCTGAACCAGGAGATCCAGAAGGAGAACCTCCGCAACATCGGCGTGAACGTGGCGCGGTGGCAGAACGCGATCGACGCCGCGCGCTTCACCCGGGATCGCTCGGTGGACGTCCTGATCATCGGCGCCACGATCCTCACGGGCGGCGGCGCCGCGGCGGGCGGCGCGGCGGCCGCCCGTGCCTATGCGATCCGGGCCGGGACCTCCGGCGTGCTCAAGAGCGCGGTGAAGTACCAGGACACCGGCAGCTTCGGCGCCGCCGGCGTGACGCTCGGGGCCGAGGTCGTGGTCAACCTGCTCCCGATCAAGGTGGACTCGAAGATCGTCCGGACGGCGGTCTCCGTGGGCGTCCGGAGCGTCGGCGAGGGCGCGACCGTCCTGCTGTCGGGCGACGACTTTCTGGCGAACCTGGACAAGGCCGCGAAGGCCGCCGGCTCCAAGGCGATGGACGAGACACTCAAGGCACTGCTCGAGAACACGGTGTTCCGGGGCTGGCTCAAGACGAAGGCGGTGGAGGTGCCCGCCCGCCTGCCCGCGCTCGGGAGCCAGGTCGCGATCGGCAAGGAGTTCGCCGGCCGCGCCGGGGCGAAGGCGGCCGTCGTGGGCCGGAAGATGCTCTCCTCCTCGGCCACGGCCGCGATGCGCCGCGAAGACGAGCGCGCCGCGGAACGCCAGCGGGACATGCTGAACCGCTTCACGTTCTTTCTGGGCAACCTCCGGGACGCGGCCCTGCTCGGCCTCGCGGTCATCCCGCCGGAGGGCTACACGGACCAGCAAGTGAAGATGATGCTGAGGATCGCGGGATAGAGCCCGATCGCGGGGTGGAACGTGAGATACTACGGCCGCTGTACCCGAGTTCGTCCCGGGAGCGACGGCCCTGCGAGATCCAGGCCCGCCGCCGCCGGATCCTCACTCGAACACCGCATCGGGAGCATCTCATGCCGACCCGCCCCTGTGCCCTCGCGCGTCTGGCCCTCTCGGCCGGACTGCTCGTCACGATCGCCACGACGTCGCTCGCCGCCGACCGGACGGACGAGACCACCGTTCCAGACAAGCGCTGGAGCCGCGTCTACCTGCAGCAGAACGCGAGTCCGGTCGAGCCCACCGCGCCGGCGACCCGCTATCCCGTCGGGATCGACGGCATCGCGGCGACTCCGACGAACGAACCCGACGTGGCCGTGCTGCCCGCAACGAACGTCACGCAGTCGGAGATCTCCACCGCGGTCGATCCGAACGATCCCGACATCGTCTTCGTCTCGGCAAACTCGTCCGCCTGGCCCGTGAGCACGTTCTACGGCACCGGCGTCTACTGGTCGCTGGACGGCGGCGCCACCTGGACGGGCAACCACTTCGGCCCCGGCGGCGTGGGGAACTCGGGAGATCCTTCGGTCGCGATCCGCGGCATCGACGGCCGCTGGATCGTGGGCTACATCGCGGGGAACTTCGGCCAGGGCGTGAGCTACACGACCGACCACGGCGCGAGCTGGTCCCAGCGGACGATCTTCTCGAGCGGCACGCTCGACAAGAACCACCTCACGGTCGACAACGTGCCGACCAGCCCGTACTACGGCAACGTCTACAATGCGTGGTCGGCGCTCGGCGGCGGCGCGAACGCGAACGATATCGAGCTCGTACGATCCACCGACGGCGGCGCCACCTGGCCCGCGACCACGATCAACATCTCGAACAACGTGAACTCGGGATCCCACGACCAGGGCATCAACCTTCAGGTCGGCCCGGACGGCGACGTCAACGCGGTGTGGGCGATCTACGACTCGTGGCCGTCCGACGAGACCGCCTACGGATTCAACCGGTCCACGGACGGCGGCGTGACCTGGACCGGCGAGTTCCGCGCGATCACGAACGTGCGCGGCCACCGCAACACGGTGCTGCCGAACACGACGGTGCCGCGCCGCAACTCGTTCCCCTCCATGGCCGTGGACACCAGCAACGGCCCGAATCGCGGCAACATCTACGTGGTGTGGACGAACCAGGGCGTGCCCGGG
>JAGQIB010000458.1 GCA_020431545.1 Gemmatimonadota bacterium | reverse complement strand
GTGGCGGTGATGCCGGTGCCCTCGTCCTGCGCGATCTTGGCGATGCCGAAGTCGAGCAGCTTCACGATCTCGGCGTCGCCGTCGCGCGCGAGGTAGATGTTCGCGGGCTTCAGATCGCGGTGCACGATTCCGCGCGCGTGCGCCTCCTCGAGCCCGACCGCGATCTGACGGGCGAGTGGCAGTGCCTCCGGGACGGGAATGGGGCCGCGCGTGAGGCGGGTCGCGAGATCCTCGCCGTCCACGAACTCCATGACGAGACAGCGCTGTTCCCCGTGCTGCTCGATCCCGTAGATCGACGCGACGTTCGGGTGGCTCAACGTGGCGAGCATGCGGGCTTCCTGCTCGAAGCGAGCGAGACGCTCCGGATCACCCGCCAGATCGGCCGGCAGGACCTTGATCGCGACCGTCCGTTGCAGACGGGTGTCGCGGGCCCGGTAGACCTCGCCCATCCCGCCCTCGCCGATCTTCGCGAGGATCTCGTAGTGCGCCACCATCTGGCCGACCATTCGCGTTCCCTCGGGTCCGGGGTCCGCGGCTCGCGGACGGATCCCGGAAGTCTACGCCAGGCGGGCGAGGTGAACGAGGGCCGGGAAGGACGGAGCTACCGGTGGCCTCCCGCGTACTGCTCGTCGGTGACCTTGTCCAGCCAGTCCACGGCCTTGCCGTCGAGCGACTCCTGGATCGCAATATGGGCCATCGCGGTCTCGGGCGCGGCGCCGTGCCAGTGCTTCTCTCCGGGCTCGAACCAGATCACGTCACCGGGGCGGATCTCCTCGATGGGACCGCCGACGCGCTGAACGAGACCGCGCCCGGACGTGACGAGGAGCGTCTGGCCGAGCGGGTGGGTGTGCCAGGCCGTGCGCGCTCCCGGCTCGAAGGTGACGGCGGCGCCGCCGACGCGCGCGGGGGCCTCGGTCTGGAAGAGGGGGTCGATGCGGACGGTCCCGGTGAACCAGTCGGCCGGTCCGGGCATCGAGGGGGGCGATCCGGCTCTTTGGATGTTCATTTCGGTCTCCCTTTTCGGGTGTGTGGCCCCGGCCGTCGCTCGTCGTGCGACCGCGCGACGGCGTGGCCACTAGATGGGCTGCTTCGTCGGACGCAGGATGATCTCACTCACCGCGACGGTGTCCGGTGTCCCGATCGCGTAGGCCACCGCACCCGCGACGTCCTGCGGAGTCAGGCCCACGCCCGGAATCTCCGATGCCTTGCGGAGCGATTCGCCGACCCCTTTGTCCGCGATCGTCGTGTAGAGCTCCGTGTTCACGAGACCGGGCGAGACGATCGTGGAGCGGATGTTGTTCTCACGCTCCTCCTGCCGCAACCCTTCCATGATCGCCCGCACGGCGAACTTCGTTCCGCAGTAGACGGCCGAGCCGGGGTAGACCACGTGTCCGGCCACGGAGTCGGTCGCGAGAATGTGACCGGACTTCTGTGCTTTCATGGCGGGCAGCACGGCCGCGATGCCGTTCAGCACGCCCAGGATATTGATGTCGAGCATCGACTTCCACTCGTCGCGGCGGACCTCGCTCAGGTTGCCCGTGGGCATCACGCCGGCGTTGTTGAAGATCGCGTCGAT
>JAGQIB010000457.1 GCA_020431545.1 Gemmatimonadota bacterium | reverse complement strand
GGGATCGGTGCCGGGCTCGCCCCAGCCCGCGAACAGGCGCGCGTCCGCGGACGTTTCCGGGTCCGTGAACCAGCGGCTCACGTCGAGTGCCACCGGGCCGGAGAACCCCTGGTGCGTGAAGAGAAAGTCGCCACGGTGCCGTGCGACCCGCTTGTCGCGAACCCGCACGTCCAGCGTGGCGGGCACGGCGAGACCGGCGAGCGAGGTCCAGCCCGCGTCGACGGTGGTGAGGGGGACGAGGGCCGGGTACGTCGGCACGATCGTGTGTCCGAACTCCGCCGCGAACTTGTATCCCGCCCCGTCGCTGCCGGTCTTCGGAAGCGACCGGCCGCCCGTCGCGAGCACCACGCGCGAGGCTCGAAGATCCGCTCGCCCCCGGATCGACAGAGTGAACGTCGACGCCTCCGGGCGGATCGCGAGCACGCGTGCGCCCGCCTCGAGCGCGGCGCCGGAACGAGCGAGGTCGGTGAGGAGCGCCCCCACGACGTCGCGCGACGAATCGCTCGCCGGGAACACCTTGCCGGTGGACTCCACCTTCAGGGGGACCCGGAGGTGTCGTTCGAAGTGATCCCGCACGTCCGCGAGCGACCACCCCGTCAGGACGTTTCGCATCGCCGGGACACTGCCGTGCGTGTGGAAGTCCTCCAGGCTCATCCGCGACGGCAGGACGTTGCACCGCCCCCCGCCGCTCACGCGGATCTTCGCCCCGGGTCGAGGCGCGGACTCCAGGAGCGCGACGGACGCGCCCCCCCGCGCGGCGAACGTCGCCGCCAGCAGCCCGGCGGCGCCGCCCCCGACGACGGCGACGTCGACGTCGACCTGTCGATCATCTGGTGTTCGAGCGGCCATGGGCCGGGAAGTCTGGACGACCGGCGTCGCGCGGGCAAGCACGGCATTCGGGCCGCACCGGCCCACGCCGGCCCGGGAGCCCCCCGACCGTCTCCCCTCCGGCCGACGTGGCGGGCCATTCGTCGGGCTGCCCCCGATGCCACTCCGCGGAAGTGGGGCAACTGGCCCACTACCCACTCCGCGCCGGAGTTGCCGACCACTGCACTCAATTGCTAGACTGTTGCCCCCCAACGACTTGACGTCGTCGCGGAGGAGCGCGTGGAGACTCTCTTCATCCCCGGCTTCGACCTGCTCGAGTCCATCGGACGCGGACGATCGGGCGAGGTGTGGCGGGCCCGTCGCCTCGACGGTGGGGAGACCGTGGCCGTGAAGGTCGCGCACGCGAGTCCTCGCCACGGCGCCGACGAGATCGACTTCAAGCTGGAGTACCAGACCCACTCCCGCTTCCGTCACCCGCACATCGTGGCCGCGACGCACTTCGGCGAGATCGACGAGCTGCACCGGTACTACGTGATGGAGTACGTGCCGCAGGTCGATCTGGGCGTCATCTACCGGAAAGGCGGACTCGACGCGCTGGGGGAAGTCGCACTGGCGGTCTGTTCCGCCCTGGAGTACGCGCACGCCCAGGGAATCCTGCACGGTGACATCAAGCCCGCGAACATTCTGGTCTCCGCGCACAACGACGGGAGTCCCGATCGGGTGCTGCTCGCGGACTTCGGCTACGCCCGGCGACGAGGCGTATCGCGCCAGGACGTCACCGGCACGCTCGCGTATCTCCCTCCCGAGGTCATGACGTCGCCGCGCGTGGATCCGCGGAGCGACCTGTACTCGCTCGGCGCGACGTTGTTCGAGGCGATCGCCGGGCGACCGCTGTTCGACTCGGAAAGCCCGGAGGAGTTGCTCGACCGCCTCGGCCGGCAAGACACGCCTTCGATCGAGCCGTTCCTCGACGACGACGGGTGGCGGGATCTCGTGGACGCGCTGACGGCTCGACGTCCCGAGGATCGGCCTCGCTCGGCCACCGTCGTCGCCGATCTCGTGAGCGATCTCCTCGGACACGGTCCGAATCGAAACGGCGACGCTCGCCCGCTCCCGTACCTGGGCTCCCCTCTCACGATGATCGCTCGGGACCAGGAGTTCGATCGAGCGCTCACGGCGCTCGGCCCCGGCGGGCCGAGGGCAATCCTCGTGACCGGGGCCGCCGGCGTGGGCAAGACGCGCTTCGTGGAAAGCATCACCCACACCCTCGGACTCGAAGGCGTGGAGGTTCTCCACTCGGACGCTCGCGAATCCGCGGACGGCGCCTTTCGCGTCCTGCAGAATCTCTTCCGGTACGGTCGGGTTCGCGGCGAGTTCAACCTGCCCGCCGGCGGGCGCGTCGATGGCGATATGACGACACTGGCCGCGTCGTTCCTGGAATCGCTCGGTCCGCGCGGACAATCCCGTCTCTTCGTCTTCGAATCGCTGGAGAGCGCCGATCCGGACAGTCTCGTCTTCCTGCAGGCGCTTCACCGGAGCCTCGATTCCGACTCCGCGCTCTGCCTGGTGGCCCGGGACGGAGATGCCGGGGAGTCGATCTCAGGTATCGACAGCTACGAGGAGATCCATCTCGCACCGTTCGAGCCGCTAGGCACGCGGCTGTTCATCACGGCCCTCCTCGGCGAGGCGGATCGTCCGGATCGCGCTGTCCTGGAAGAGCGCTCTCTTGGCGCCCTCGTCGACTGGATCGATCGGGAGGCCGGCGGGAATGCCGCCAAGATCGAGGCGGCGATGCGCCGCCTCGTGGAGGATCGCGTGCTCGACCGGTCCGGCGGCGCGTGGACCCTCGCCGCCGGACGACTCGAGCGAATCGCGTCGTCGGGGAAGAGCGCCACGAAGCGGCTCCACCACCTCGGGCTCGACTCGGAACAGCTCATGCTGGCCGCCGTGGCGGCGCCCGCGTTCGATCCCGCCGTCCTGACCGCAGCGAGCGCCGACAAGTTGGCCGCGGCGCAGTTCCTCCACGACGTGGTCCACCGCGGCATCGTGACACGCGGTCACGACCGCAGGTACCGGTTCGCCGAGCCGGACCTTCAGCGGGACATCTACTCCGAAATCCCGGAGTCGAAGCGTCGCGCCATGCACGCGCGCATCGCGGAGCTCCTGCGGGAGCACGGCGAGACACCCACCACGGAGATCGCACGTCACCTGGAGTTCGCCGGGGATCGCGAAGCGGCTCGGGACGCGTGGTCCCTCGCCGCCGCATCCCTCCGCCAAGAGGGCGCGGTCCACGGCGCCGCGAGGGCTTGGTCCCGATCCTGGATGTTGCACTCGCCGGCCGAGCGTTCGGAGATCCCGAACTTCGTTCCCGAGTGGATCGAGTCCCTGCTCGTGGGCGGCGGTCACCACGACGCGCTCGCGCTCTGCGACGAACTCATCGGGTACGAGCCCGAGGGCCGGATCGCGACCCGGCTCGCCGTCTACCGGGCCCAGGCACTCGATGCCTCGGGGCAACAGGCGCACGCGGCGGACGGTCTGCAGGCGCTCGTGGACCGGACCAAGTTCGACGATCCCGGGTTCGAGTCCTGGACTCGGGCCGCGCTCGGCGCGCTGCTGATTCAGGCGGGACACTCCGCGAGAGCCGAGGAACAGTTGCGACTCGCACGCGACCGCGCGCTCGATGCGGAGATACCAAGGGAGGCCGGACGAGCGGAGCACCGTCTGGGCCACGCCCGGTGGCGGGCCGGAGACGTCGCTGGCGCGCTCGACTGGCTTTCGCGAGCGGAGGCGCACCTGAACCAGGCTTCCGACACGGAGACGCTACCGCTGGTTTGGGGTCTGCAGGCGGTTTGCCTGTGGGACAATCTCGACATCCTGGGCGCCGCGGCGGCTCACCGCCGGGCGGCCGAGGGACTGACGGCCGCGCAACGCCCCCAGGCGGCGAGTCGCTCGTTCCGGAATCTCGCATTCGTGCTGATCGAGCTCGGCCGCTGGGACGAAGCGGAGTCGGCGCTGGCCGAGGCCGATCGCCTCGTGGGCGACGTCGTGGGCCCGCGCGACGAGAGCTTCCAGGTGCGGACCCGCGGCGTTCTTGCCTGGTACCGCGCCGACTTCCGGCAAGCCCGGGAGCACGCCCAGCGGGCGATCGATCTCGTTCAGCCCTTGCACGACGCGTACCCGATGATCAACCACCTCGTGCTGTCCGGTCTCGTCGATCTGGATCGCGGCGAGACAAGCGCCGCGGAGACCGCAGCCAAGAACTGCCTCAGCCGCGCCCGCGCCGTGCGGGACGTCTGGGGGCAGGCGTTCTCCCACTACCTGCTGGGATGCGTCCATCGGCAGCGGAAGAATGCGGAACTCGCGGAAGCCGAGCTGGACTCGGGCCTCGAAGCGCTCCGGGAGCGCCGGTCGGAAGTTCGATTCCGGATCCAACTCGAGCGGGCGGAGCTGCTCGCCGGCATGAGCGGCGACCGGGGCGCGGACATGGCGCTGCGGGATGCCCGGGAAATGGCCGAGTGCAGTCGATCTCCCCTTTGGCGTGCGCTTTACGACCTGACGTCGGGACGGATCCACGCTGCGAGGGCGGATCACGAAGCCGCCCTCGTGAGCTACCTCGCTGCCCTCCGGACGTTCGAGTCCCTCGGTGCCCGTTTCCTCCACGCGCGAACGCTGGAGGCCAGTGCGGCATCCCACCGAGAGCGGGGTAACGATCACGCGGCACTCGCGTCCATGCGATCGGCACGACAGTTGCGGGAGGAGATCGGCATCGCGTCACTCGAGTCGCGCGACACGACGCGGGATGACGACTCGAGGGCGACCCTCCATACCGTCGACCGCGTGCTCGAAGCGGCGGCGGCCGTCTCGAAGAGCCTGACCAAGATGCAGACCGTGGACGAGGTCGCCGAGAAGATCCTCGAAGCCGCCATGACCTATCTCGGAACCGAACGCGGAGTCATCGCTCTGGAGGATCCGACGACCCGCAGGATGAAGGTCCGTTGCCACCGGAACATAGATCCCGACTCGATGCAGGAAGGCGTTCAGATCAGCATCGCCTCACTGGAGGCGGTCGGCACCGACGGCGAGATCATCCACAGCGGGGACGCTCTGTCCGATCCCCGTCTGTCGCTCCACGAGTCGATCCGCAAGAGCCGGATCCGTTCGCTCGTGGCGATGCCGATCCGCTGGGGTGGGCGGATCCTCGGCGCGCTGTACATGGACCATCGCTCGCTCACGGACCTGTTCGGCCCCGAGGCGCTCCGCTTCCTGTCGTTCATCGCCGACATGGCGGCCATCGGTATCCACAACGCACGCCAGTACGAGCGCTTCGACGAACAGCGCCGAACGCTCCAGAGCGCAATCACGGGGGATCCCCTGACCTTCTCGAAGACGGTGCTGCGGGATCCTGAGATGCGGCGGATCGTGTCGGAGGCCATCAAGGTCGCACGGGCCGGCCAGATCATCCTGCTGACCGGACCGAGTGGCTGCGGCAAGGACCACTTCGCGAAGATCCTGCACGACGCATCCCGACTGGAGGGGGACTTCGTGCACTCCTCGTTGCCCGACGTTCCGGAGGCGCTGGTCCAGTCGGGGCTGTTCGGCGTGGTGCAGGGCGCCGCCACGGGGGTCGAGCGCAGCGCCGGGCTGATCCACCAGGCCGACGGGGGGACGCTGTTCCTCAACGAGTTCGCCGAGATCCCGGTGTCGATGCAAACTCCTCTGCTGCAGTTTCTGGACACCTTCGAGTACCGACCGGTGGGCAGCGTCACGCGGAAGAAGTTCAATGGTCTCCTGATCTTCGCGACGAACGCCGACCTGCAGGAGAAGATCCGGTGCGGCACGTTCCGCAAGGACATCTACTACCGGATGCAGCACAGATTCGCTCTCCCGTCCCTGCGGGAACGGCCCGACGATATCCTCTCCCTCGCGGAACTGTTTCTGGAGAAGGAACACGAACTGAACCCCAGTCGCCCGCGCTGTCACCTGACCAGCGAGGCGCAACAGGCGGTACGAGAGTGCCGCTGGGACGGGAACGTACGGGAGCTGCGCGACTGCATCTCGGACGCCGTGAGGAATGCGGACGGCGGTGACGAGATCCGGCTCGAGCATCTCTCACGGTCGATCATCGGGGCGTCGCCACAGAAGATGATCCCCCGGGAGAGGGGCAGCCTCGAGGAGGCGGAGATCCAGCAGATCCGGGAGGCCATGGCTCGGGCCGGTGGCGTGATCAAGATCGCGGCGCGGCTCCTCGGGCTGAAGGAAGGCGCCCTCACGCGTCGACTCGACAAGCACGACCTGAGGCATCTCCAGCTGCGCCGGCGGCGGAAGCACTCGAGCGGCGAGCCCGCTTAACAACGTTTTCGATGTTCGGACCACCGGAATCGGCGTTTTGAACGTCGATTCCGGCGTTTCGTCGACTTCTCCCGTATTTCCTTTCCAGTCAATGGGTTGAAGCGTCGGTCCGTTGCTCCGGCTCCGAGAACGACGTTCCCGACTCCGAAATCGGAGTTCCGTCGGTCGCCGCCCGGCCCCACTCGTGGCGGTCCGCGGCGTCTCCCGCCGCGCGCCACGCGATCCAACTCATTCCGCGACAACACCTTAGACAAATCGTGCGCAATCCTTGCCCGATTTCGATCAGGAAGGCACGCCCCTTGCCATAGGAGAGGGTGGCTCCCGTCGCATTCTCGCCCCCGGGACCCAACACAGACGGCTGAACCCCAGGAGGCCGACCATGTCGAGCATCAAGCAGATCACCCGCACCCTTGCCCTCGCATTCACCCTCACTCTGGTTGCGTCGCCGTGGTTGGGCCTGGCCCATGCCGACGGGGAACTCGACAACGGTCAGGACCCGCCGATCGCCCATTACGTCGGGAGCATTTCCATCGACTCCGTCGCTCGAGTCATCTCGTTCGCGGTGAACGTGATCCTCTGACGACCCGTCCGCCGAGCGAAGAAGGAGAGCTGCAAGGTCACTCCACACACCAGTGCGACCGGGCGCTGCCCGGGGCGGTGATGCCGCACATCCCCGTTCCCCCGGGCAACCGGCTTCCTTGGGGAAGGACTGCCGGGGCCCCGGCTCGCGCGGGTGCTCGACCCGCAGACTCTTCTTGTGGGCGTCCCTCTTCGGAGGGACGCCCTCCGCTCGGCTGGACACCCTTCCCGTCAACCCTTCGGGTCGCGGCCCCCTTGCCGACCCGCCGCTCCTGTGGTCCCTTGGGCGACACCACGCACCCTCGAGGAATCATGCCGGAGCCTACGACTCATCCGCTGAAGCCGGGCGACAAGGTCCTGCACCCTTTCAACCGTGAGCTCGGACCCGGCGTGGTCGAGCAGGCCGGCGGGCGCCGCCTGACCGTCCTCTTCCCGACCGCCGACGTCACGCTGACGTTCGCGGCCGAGACCCACCCGCTCGTCCCGCTCACGCTCCAGCCGGGCGCCGACCCCGAGCACTGGGCCGACGAGTTCCAGGACGACGTCGTCGCGCGCCTCGCCCGCCGCGACGCGGACGAGCTCGCGGCGTTCCGGAACCGCCTCGACGCCACGCGACTCCGGGAGCTGCG
>JAGQIB010000016.1 GCA_020431545.1 Gemmatimonadota bacterium | reverse complement strand
GCGCCGAGCACGACGGCGGCCGCGAGGCCGCGGGGGCGTTTCATCGAAGTCTCCTCTCTCGAGTCCGCACCAGGGCGGACGACACGTCATCCGGCGGGCGGACGTCGCCCGCCGCGAATCACGATCGAATCGAGAGAGGAATCAGCAGCGGAATACGGCGAGGCGGACGTGCATCCGCCCGGATCTGCCGGGCGGCGGGTCCGGGGCGCGCGCGGACCGGACCGGGGACTCGGGCAGGAGCGCGCCGACGGCGGGCACCGCCGCGAGCGCGAGGAGCCCGGTCGGGCCGGGCGTCACGAGCTCCGGCGTGGCGCTCGACGACGGGGCCTCGGCCAGTTCGCGGGCCGGGCAATGACAGTCCTCATCCTTCGAGGGCTCGTCCGGGGACGCGGGGGTCTCGGCGGCCGCGCAGCAGGACGGCCGCGCGGTGGCGACCTCCGGCGACTGGACCGGCTTCTCGAACAGACAGCAGCAGATCCCTCCGGCCCCCAGCGGCAGGGCCACGAGGACCGCGAGGAACACCCGCAGGATCCGGTCGAGGGCGGCCCGAGGGCCGCTCGAAACGAGAAACGTCCGCATGGGTGGAATATCGGCCGCCGGGGACGGCGGGTCAACCGCCCCGGGGCCTCGACGGCGGCGAAACGGCTGGCTACGGTCCGGTCTGCCCACGCCCGGGCCCCCTGGCTGCCCTCGGAGGTCTCGCTTGCCGCTCGCCTTCCTCGCCCCCGTGGCCCTCCTGTCCGCCGCCCTCTCCGGAGTCCTGGGCATGGGGGGAGGCATCGTGCTCCTCGCCGCGATGGCCGCGGTGCTGCCGGTCGGGGTCGTGGTGCCGGTGCACGGAGTGGTGCAACTCGCGAGCAACGCGTCGCGCGCGCTCACGCTGCTGCGCCACACGAACCGTCCCATCGTGTTCGCGTACGCGCCCGCGATGATCGTCGGCGCGTGGCTCGGGCTGCAGCTCTACCGCGACGGCGGCATCCCGTGGTTCCGGCCGGCGATCGGCGCACTCGTGCTCTCGTTCCTGCTCTGGGATCGCTTCCGTCCGAAGCGCCTCCGCTTTCCGCTGGCCGCGTACGTCCCGGCCGGGATCGGCGGCGGCTTTCTCACGATCACGATCGGCGCCGCGGGGCCGTACCTGGCGGCGTTCTTCCTGCGCGACGATCTCGATCGCAAGGAGATCGTCGCCACGAAGGCGGTGATCCAGACGTTCGGGCACTTCCTCAAGATCCCGGCGTTTCTCTCGATCGGCTTCGACTACCGGGGAGAGCTCGGACTCATCCTGCCGCTGCTCGCGTGCGTGATCGCGGGGACGTGGCTCGGCACGCGGCTGTTGCACCGGCTGCCGGAGCGGACGTTTCGTGCACTGTTCCGGATCGCGCTCGTGATCCTGGCGATCCGCCTACTTGCGTCGCCCTGGCTCTAGGAATGCGGCGCGCTCACGGCGCGAGGTTGCGCGACGTTCAGCCCGGGCGGAACGGCGGCATGTCCTTCCCGCCGAACGGATCGAAGGGATCGCCCCCGGCGATCTCCGCCGTCCGGCGCGCGACCTCGATCATGTCGTCGCGCGCGAAGCCCGGCGACGTGAGGATCACGCGGTCGTCGCCGTCCAGCAGGAACATCGTGGGCACCGTGATGCACTCGTAGGCCTCGGACGTCGCCCACGGTTCGCCCTCGAGCGCGATCGGGAAGTCGAGCGCGAGATCCTCGGCCAGTGCGCGCGCCTCCGCCGGCTCGTCTTCCGCGATTCCGATCACCGCGAGCGGACCGTTCTTCGTGCCCGCGTGCAGCGCCTGGAAGTACGGCAGCGCCCACCGGCAGGTCGGACACGAGGACTTGAACACGACGACACACGTGAGCGACGCCCCGGTCGGTACGCCGACGTTGCCGCCGCCCAGCCCCGGCAGCGAGAACGCCGGCGCCTTCGTGCCAGCGGCGAGCTCGCTCACGCCGTGACCGCCGACGAATCGCGACGCCCCGCCGGATTCCGCCCGCGCCGGCCGGCCGTGAACGGATCGAACCGTCCGGTGCCCGACCAGCCCGATCCGACCGACACGAGCGCGCCGTCGAACTCCACGTACGAATCGATCTTGTGGACGGAGGCATCCAGGAGACCATCCGCGTCGAGCTCGAACAGCGCCTGCAGGAGCTCCTTGGGTCGGCCGAGGTTGCCGCCGCGCCGACCGAGGCACGCGTTCAGCGCGAGCTCCCCGTTCTCCACGACGTCGAGCTCCTTCACGAGCTCGCGCAGGTCGAAGCGCGTGACCTTGTCGTGCCGCTTCTTCTTCACGCGCTTCTCCACGACCCACTCGTCGGCCGCCATCAGGGCCGCCACGCGCTCGCGCACCTGATCGGGGTCGAGATCGAGGCGGCCGAGGCCCACGCGGTACCGGGCGGCCGCGACCTTCGAGGTGAGCGACGGCGCGTCCCGTTCGATGCGCGTCGCGGCCGAGAAAACGAGTCCCGCCGGGCGCACGTCGTTCACGCGACGCACGAACTCCTCGGCGTCCATCTCCGCGCGCAGCTTCACGTCGCCATACTCCGCGTCGCTCGACATGCCGACCGGCAACGCGTCGCCGAACGCGAGCTTCATGTGCGGGTTGAATCCCTGCGAGTACGCGGCCGGCACCTCGGCGCGTCGCAACGTGCGCTGGATCGCCGACTGCAGCTCGAGGTGCGAGAGCAGGCGAACCTCGCGGTTCTTCGCGAAGCGGAACCGCATCCGCGCGACGTCCGGTTTGTCCCAGATCGTCTCGGGCGGCGGCTTCGGCGTCCAGTTCGCCTCCTCGCGACGGCCGCGCTTGTAGGTCTTGATCATGGTCGCGCAGGCCGCCTTCTCCTCGTGGATCACGCCGCACACGTGGCAGCCGTTGCGGCAGTCCGACGTCAGCGCCGCCTCGAGCGCCGCCGTCTTCGCCTTCTCGAGGTCCTTCGCGAGAAAGGCCTTCTCGATCAGGATGTCGATGTGATCCCAGGGGAGCGGCTCCGACACGTCGCGCTCGCGCAGCAGATGCTTCGGGTCCTGCCCCCACTTCTCGATCGCGCGCTCCCACTTGCCGAACTCGAAGTGCTCCGACCAGCCGTCGAGGCGGCAGCCCTCCCGCCAGGCCAGCTCGAACAGCTCGCCCACGCTCCGGTCGCCGCGCGACACGATCCCTTCGAGCCAGCTGTTCTCCGCCTCGTGCGGGCGGAAGCGGATGCCGCGCACGTTCAGCAGCTCGCGGAGGATCGCCTGCTTGTGCCGGGTCTCCTCGATGTCGATCTGGCGCTCCCACTGGAACGGCGTGAACGGCTTCGGCACGAACGTCGACACGCCGACGTTCACTCCCGCGCCCGCATGGTGCTTGCGTCCTTCCGCGAGCACGCGGCGCGCGAGGTGGCCGATCGCCGTCACGTCCTCGTCGGTCTCCGTGGGGTGGCCGATCATGAAGTACAGCTTCACCTTGTTCCAGCCGCGCGCGAAGACGGAGCCGGTGGTCTCGATCAGCTCCTCATCCGGAATCCACTTGTCGATCAGCGCGCGCAGGCGCGGGGTGGCCGCCTCGGGCGCGAACGTGATGCCGGACTTCTTCGCGGTGGCGACCATGTCCGAGAGGTCCACCGAGAACGAATCCGTGCGCAGCGACGGCAGCGTGACCCCGACCCCGAGTGGAGTCAGCGCCTGCACGGAGTTCTCCACGAGGTGGTTCACCTTGGAGTAGTCGCAGGTCGAGAGACTGGAGAGCGAGATCTCGTCGTAGCCGGTCTTCTTGATCGTCTCCTGCAGCAGCGACTGCACCGTCTCGAGGCTGCGCTCGCGCACGGGCCGGTAGGTCATGCCCGCCTGACAGAACCGGCAGCCCTGCGTGCAGCCACGCAGCACCTCCATCGAGACGCGGTCGTGCACCTGCTGCGTGTACGGCACCACATAGTCCGTGGGGAACGGCGCCGTGTTCATGTCTCGCACCATCGCCTTGCGGATGCGCGGACCGTTCGGGTCGGGCAGGATCGTGCCGTCGGCGCCGCGCACCGTGGGGTACAGCAGCGGGACGTAAACGCCCGGAATCTCGGTGAGTGCCTCCAGCCGCTCGTGCCGCGGGCGTCCCTTCGTGCCGAGCAGCACGTTCGCCACGCCGATGATCGCGTCTTCGCCGTCGCCGATCACGAAGGCGTCGACGAAGCGCGAGTACGGCTCCGGGTGGTACACGCACGGGCCGCCCGCGAACACGATCGGATGCGAGTCGCCCCGGTCCTCGGCCCGGAACGGGATCCCGGAGAGATCGAGCATGGTGAGGATGTTCGTGGCCGCGAGCTCGTACTGGATCGAGAAGCCGATTGCGTCGAACTCGGACAGCGGTGTCTTGCTCTCCCACGAGAACATCGGCACGCCCCGCGCGCGCATCTGCGCCTCGAGATCGATGCCCGGCGCGTAGGTGCGCTCCGCGACGACGCCCGGCATCGAGTTCAGGATCCGGTACAGGATCAGGATGCCGAGGTTCGAGAGCCCGACGTCGTACAGATCCGGGAACGCCAGCGCAAACCGCAGGTCGCCGGGCGCCGGCGCCTTGCGGACCGCGTTCAGCTCGTTCCCGAGGTACCGGCTCGGTTTCTCCACGCGCGGAAGGATCTCTTCCAGCAGCAGGGCTTCGATGTTCAAGGGAGGCCTCCGGGCCGCGGGGCGTGGCGGCGGAATTCGACGTTAGCCACCGCGCGCTCCCCGGTCAAGGCGACCCGGCCCGAGAAGGCGTCGCCTTTCCGGACCGGACGTTCCGGAACTCGGGCGCGAATCCCGGTGCGTGCCGACCGCCGCGCGATCGACGCGGCCCCGGGCCCCTTCTCGACTGGCCCCCTCCCCGGCCGGCTGGGTACTCTCGGCGGCCGCAAGGAGGATTCCCATGGCCCGACGCTACTGGCTCATGAAGTCCGAGCCCGGCACGTACTCCATCCACGACCTCGAGCGCGACGGCACCACGGCGTGGGACGGCGTGCGCAACTACCGCGCTCGCAACTTTCTGCGCGACGAGATCCAGCCCGGCGACCTCGTCCTGTTCCACCACTCGAACGCGGACCCGCCCGGCGTCGCCGGCATCGCGAAGGTGGCGAAGGGCGGCTACCCGGATCCCACGCAGTTCGATCGCAAGTCCAAGTACTTCGACGCGAAGGCGGAACGCAGCGCGCCGCGCTGGTTCCTCGTGGATGTGACGTTCGAGGAGAAGTTCGAGGATGTCGTGTCGCTCGCGGCCATGAAGGAAGAGCCCGCACTGGATGGCATGTGGGTCCTCAAGAAGGGCATGCGGCTTTCGGTGCAGCCGGTGGAGAAGGCGCACTTCGAGCGCGTGAGGAAGATGGGGCGCGCTTTGTAGGTGCGCCTTGTCGATCTCGGTCCGGGCCTCGGGGAGTCCTGTTCGCGAACGGTGAGTGGGTGCGCTCTGTCGGCCTCGGTCCGGACCTCGGGG
>JAGQIB010000456.1 GCA_020431545.1 Gemmatimonadota bacterium | reverse complement strand
GCGCAGGTCGATTCGTCCAGCAGCAGCGCGTTCGTGAGGATCGAGAGCGGACCCTGCGCGAGCGTGCGCTCGATGAGATGCAGGATCTCGGGGTGCAGAAACGGCTCACCGCCCGTGAAGTAGTAGTCGCGAACCCCGGACTCCCGCGCGCGCTCCAGCACGCGCAGCACTTCCTCCGTGGCCATGATCGGATGCGAGTCGTTCTTGGGGTGACAGCTGATGAAGCAGTGCTTGCACGCGATGTTGCACACCGTGCCCGTCACCTGGATCCAGAGCGTGTCGAGGCCGAGGAACGCGAGCTCCGGTCCCGCCGCCCAGTCCACGTGTCCGGAGTCGCCCTTGGCGGCGCCGCGGACGCCCATCAGTACCACACGTGGAGAATCGCCTCGACGCGCTCGACCACGGGCGAGTCCTCCCCTTCGACCTTCCAGCGAACGTACTCCACGGTCGTGCCCACCGCCGAGACGAGCTTCGCGAAGACCCGCGCCGTCACGAAGTCCTCGCCGAAGTCCTCGTTCGTGTAGCTCGTGTGCTGGAACGACGCCCCGATCTTCACCAGCGGAAAGTACTCGGCCGCTCGTTCCAGCACCGGCCCCTCGAATCCCGCGAGCCAGTAGTCCCGATCGAGATCGCTCGCGGTGAAGCCGGCGACGGTCTCGGCCAGGATCTCGCCGAACGCCTGCCAGCCGGCGATCGGCCCGGCTCCCGCCACCGTGAGCTCCGCGCCGCGGACGAGCTGATGCCCTGTCTCGCCGGTGGACGCGCGGTCGTAGGTCGAGCGCTGGACGGAAGCACCCGGCCGCAGCGCAAAGGCGCCGGCCGCGATCACCGGGACGACCCGCGCCCGCACCGAGGGGCCCTCGCGGAAGTCCGTATCGGCCTCCAGATCGGCCGGCAGTTCGAGCCGGCCCGCCTTCCCCGCCGGCACGAACGATCCATTCAGGCCGTCTTCCGCGAGTCCGAGCTGGACCCACGCTTCCCACCCGAACGTGCCGTCGCCGGGTTGCCGCGCCCAGGCGACCTCCAGGTTCATGTCGGGGTCGAGCTTGTGGCCGTTCAGGTACGGGAGGTTGCCGAACCACGAAGAGTCCCAGAACAGACCGAGCTGATCGTACAGGAGGCCCGTGCTGACTCGCAGTCCCTCCACGGGTGACTGCCACGCCACGTACGCCTGCTGCAACCACACGTTCGAGGGACTGTAGGAGCGCAACGGCGTCTGCCGGAAGCGCAGCTCGGCCACGTACCGGAACGGGTTCGCGTCGTACGTGCCGACGAGACGGACGTTGTAGACCTCGTAGCTCGGGCGATCCGGATGGGCGCGGCGAAACGTCGCGCGGAGCATCGTCTGGCCGGAGAATCGCAGGGACGGCGCTTCGTCCGCCGCCCGCGCGCTCGGCGTCGCCAGGAGAAGTACCGCGATTGCCGCACCGGTCGCCGCCGCGAGACGTCTCCGGGTCGCGAGCCCGTCCACCCACGCGCCCACCGCGTAGCCCGCGAAGACCACCCCGGTGCCGATCAGGTTCGCGCCGAGCAGCGACGCGTAGGGACCGTCACCCACGCTCCAGGACGTCGGCACGGCGCCGATCGCCACGAGCACGCCCACCGCGACGCCCGGCCAGAACGCGAGATGGAACGCCGCACTGCCGGCCCGCATCCATCCGAACAGCAGGAAGACGGGCGCGAGTCCCAGCACCATCGTGCCGCTGACCGTGGTCGCCTTGATGATCGCCGTCCCCGCGAACAGGGGAAACGATCCGAGCAGCACCGCGATCAGCATCGCGAGACGACCCGTGCGCACCGGGTCCAGCCTGCCGAGCCAGTCGCTCAGCGCGCCGAAGCCGCCCCGATCCCTCGGTCCGTCCGAGCTCCGCCCACCGACGTCCACCACCACGGCGCGGCTGAACGACGCGAGCGTGGAATCCAGCGTGGACCCCGCCGACACCATCATCAGCACCGTCATCAGCCCGAGCGTTCCGAGCCCGAACGCGTTCGCCACGCGCAGCGGGGCGTCCTGTCCGGCCGGCAGCTCCGCCACACGCGCGTACATCCCCGTCACGCCGAACAACACGATGAAGGCCGCCGCGATCAACCCCGCGAGCAGGTAGCCCTTGAGCATGCGGTCGGGTCGGGTGAGGAACGCGCGATCGGTGAGCACCGGATCGTGGAACGGGTAGCTGAAAGACTGCAGCAGCCCCACGATCAGGAGATCCACGCCGCCCCGCAGCGTCCACTCCCCCGTGGACAGCAGCTCGCGCGCCCCCGCCCGCGGCACCACGAGCGCGAGCACGAACACGAGCAGGAACACGCCGAGACCGAACTGGATCGCGTCGGTGAAGATCGAGCTCCGCAGACCGCCGCGCAGGCTGTAGAACAGCGTGAGCGCGGCGAACACGAGCGCGGCCACGAAGTAGGGCGCGCTGCCGGCCGCACCGAAGTACGCGCCCACGACCGCGGTGTTCGACCAGACCTCGTTCATGAGCCGGAACAGCACGACGAGCAGGAACGCGAGCGTCGCGAGGCGGCCGTGCTTCTCGGTGAGGAAGCCGGCGAGACTGGTGGCGCCGTGGCGGCGGCGAAGGAACCAGATCACGACTCCCGCCACCGGGATGGAGAGGTACCAGCCCGCGTACGCGACCGCTCTCCCCAGCCCGTAGCTCGCGTTCAGGTTCGCGGAGCTCGTGATCGACTTCGCGAACAGCCACG
>JAGQIB010000455.1:1151-3315 GCA_020431545.1 Gemmatimonadota bacterium | reverse complement strand
ACCACCGTGCACGCCACGTACGAGGCGAACGAAGGCCGACTCGCGTTCATCGACCGTCTGCGCGAGCTCGGTTTCGAGCGACCGCGCGTGAAGTTCATCCCGCCGTTCCGCATCGGCCGCGAGGCGCGACGCAGCGGAGGGTACGCGCCGGACGCCGTGCTCGCGGACGGAGATCTGCTGCCCGGCGAGGAAGAGGTCCTGCTCTGCGGATCCAGTCGCACGGTCACCGCGCGCGGCGTGTTTCCGTGTCCGATCCTGATCGAGGAGCCGGGTGCGCGGCTGGGCTCGGCCTGGGAGGACGGGGCGCGCCCGATCCGTCTCTCGCATCCGGCCTGCGTGACCTGCCACGTGGAGGGCTTCTCGTGTCGCACGTAGATCCCGCGCGCCGGGTGGCCGTGTTCGGCGGCGTGTACAACAACTGGCTCGCGCTGGAGGCGGTGCTCGCGGACGCCCGCGCCGCCGGGGCCGGACGCGTGTACTGCCTCGGAGACGTCGGCGCGTTCGGACCGTACCCGGATCGCTCGATCGAGCTCCTGCGCGCGGCCGACGTTCCCACCGTGCAGGGAAACTACGATCACAGCGTGGGACACGGACTCGAGGACTGCCAGTGCGGCTACTCCGATCCGCGTGACAATCACTTCGCCGCCATCAGCTACGACTACACGTTGCGCCACACGGGCGAGGAGAATCGAGCCTGGCTGCGAGCTCTCCCGCGCGAGATCCGCACCTCGCTCGGCACGTCGCGTCTGCTCCTCTGCCACGGATCCCCGCGGCGCACGAACGAGTTCCTCTGGGAGTCCACGACCCCGGCCCCCTTCATCCGCCGCCTGCTGGACGAGGGGGAGGCGGACGTGGTCGTCTGCACGCACACGGGGTTGCCCTGGTTCCGGTTCCTCGAGGGCGAGGCGCGCGGCCTCGTCAACGTGGGGGCGATCGGCCGTCCCGACAACGACGGTGACCCCGCCGTCCACTATGCGCTGCTCACGGCCGCCCCGGCCGGACCGCCCGCGGTGGAGATCCGGCGCGTGGAGTACGACCACGAGCACCTGGCCCGGGAGATGGAGCGGGAGGGGATTCTCGCCGAGTTCGTGGAGACGACCCGGACCGGATGGTGGACGACGTGCCTCGAGGTGCTCCCCGCCAAGGAGCGTGCGCGCTCCCGGTTCTAGTCGAAACGCCGTGCGTGAATCGGAATCGATGGGCTAACATCCCGGGCCATGTCGATCGACGGATGGATCGCGATCGGGATCCTCTTCGCGAGCGGATTCACGATCCTGAAACGCTGGGCTCCCACGGAGCTCGTCGCGCTCGGCATTCCGGTGCTGCTCGTGTTGACCGGGGTGCTGGAGCCGGCGGAGGCGCTGCAGGGATTCGGGAATCACGCGGTCATCGCCATCGCGGCGGTCTTCGTGGTGGGGGCGGGGCTGTCGGGCAGCGGGCTGGCCGGGCTCGTCGCGCGGTTCATCCTGCGCCTCGCGGGGCAGCGCGAGAGCACCATCCTGGCTCTCCTGATGGGTGCGGCCGCGCTCGTCTCCGGATTCATGAGCAACGCCGCCACGACCGCGCTGTTCCTCCCGACGGCCGTCACGCTGTCGCGGCGCGCCCTCATCTCGCCGTCGCGACTGCTGATGCCGCTGGCGGCCGCGTCGGTGCTCGGCGGAACGCTCACGATGATCGGGACGCCGCCGAACCTGATCGTTTCCGCGTTCCGCGAGGCGCGCACCGGCGACGCCTTCTCGGTGCTCGACTTCACGCGGGTCGCGATCCCGATCGTGCTCATGGGGATCCTCTACACCGTCACCGTCGGGCGGAAGCTGTTGCCGGTTCGGACCTCGCACGATCGACTGCGGGAGGCGCTGCTGCCCGAGGCGATCGCCGAGAGCTACGGGGTCGCCCGGAATCTCGCGCGGCTGAAGATCGGCTCGCCCTCCGAGGTCGCGGGCCGGACGATCGCCGAGGTCGACATCCGACGTCGTTACGGTCTCTCCGTGGTCCTCGTGAACCGGCACATCGGCCCCGTGTCGCGCTACTTCGATCCGCGCCCGGACCTCCGTCTCGAGGAAGGCGACGTCCTGTACGTGGAGGGCGAGGACGAGGCCGCGTGGCGGTTCGGCGAGGAGAAGGGGCTCCAGTACGGACTCGCGGGTCCGCGCGCGCTCGAGCG
>JAGQIB010000455.1:0-1068 GCA_020431545.1 Gemmatimonadota bacterium | reverse complement strand
TTCCGGGATCGCTGGGGGCTGAACGCCCTGTCGCTCTGGCGGCACGGAGCGGCGGTGGCGAATCCGGCCGATCTGCCGCTCGCGGTGGGGGACGCGTTCCTCGTGTCCGGACCGATCTCGAGCGTCCGCGAGCTCGCGAAGGACCCCGACTACCTCGTGCTCACGGACCTGACCGAGACGGTGGACACGCGGCGGGCGCCGCTCGCGTTCCTGCTGCTCCTCGTGGCGGTGCTCCCGCCGCTGCTCGGCTGGCTGCCGCTCGCGATCTCGTCGCTGGCGGCCGCGTTGCTCACGGTGGTGACTCGCTGCGTGGGGCTCGAGGAGGCGCGCCGCGCGATCGAGTGGCGCGTCGTGTTTCTCATCGCGGGAACGATCCCGCTCGGCCTCGCGCTCGAGAAGACCGGCGTGGCGGCCACCGTCGCGCATACGATCCTGGAGCTGACCACTCCGCTCGGCGAGCCGGCGACGCTCGCCGCCCTGTTCCTCGTGGCGGCCATCGTCTCGGTGACGAGCTCGAACAGCGCGGCGGCCGTGATCCTGGCACCCATCGCGGGGGAGGTGGCGTCGACGGGCGCCGTGCACCTCGACACGGGGCTGCTCGCGGTCGCGTTCGGGGCGAGCTGCGCGTTCATCCTGCCGATCCCGCAGTGGAACCTGATGGTGATGGGGCCGGGCGGCTATCGCGCGCCGGACTTCCTGCGTTTCGGCGCCGGTCTGTCGGTGGTGATGGCGATCACGACCGTGCTCGGGCTGTGGTTCCTGCACTAGCGTCCGGCGTCACTCGTAGCGGAGCGCCTCGATCGGATCCATGCGCGCGGCCTTGCGTGCCGGGTACCACCCGAAGAACATGCCGACCGCGCCCGAGAAGCCGAGCGCCACGGCGATCGTCCGGGGAGAGATCTGCACCGCCCAGCCCGTGGCGTTGCCGAGGATCCACGACGCCGCGAATCCGAGCAGCACGCCGAGGAGACCGCCCACGATGCTCATGACCGTGCTCTCGATCAGGAACTGACGGAGGACGTCGCCGCCGCGCGCGCCGATCGCCATGCGGATGCCGATCTCGCGGGT
>JAGQIB010000454.1 GCA_020431545.1 Gemmatimonadota bacterium | reverse complement strand
GAGAGCGGCACCGGCAAGGAGCTCCTCGCGCGCGGGATTCACCGATCCTCGCCGCGACGCGAAGGTCCGTTCGTCGCGGTCAACTGTCCGTCGATTCCGCGGGACCTCCTCGAGAGCGAGCTGTTCGGCTACGAGAAGGGGGCGTTCACCGGAGCGGACGAGACGAAGGAGGGGCGCCTCGAGCTCGCGAACGGCGGCACGCTGTTCCTCGACGAGCTCGGCGATCTCCCGTTCTCGGCTCAGGCGAAGCTGCTGCGCGTGCTGCAGGAGCGAACGTTCGAGCGGCTCGGCGGGCTCGCCACCCGCCGCGTCGACGTCCGGATCCTCGCCGCGACGTCGGTCGATCTCGCGCGCGCCGTGGCGGAGCGCCGGTTCCGCGAGGACCTGTACTACCGCCTGAACGTCGTGCCGATCGTGATGCCGCCGCTGCGCGAGCGGCCGGAGGACGTGCCGGCCCTGGTGGATCACTTCCTCTCGCGCTACCAGGTGGAGAGCCGCCCGGTGCAGTGGGTCAGCCCGGAGGCGCTGCGGCTGCTCACGGCGTACCCGTGGCCCGGAAACGTCCGCGAGCTGGAGAACGCGATCCAGTACGCGCTCAGTCTCATGGACGGAGACACGCTGCGGCCCGCCGACCTGCCGCGGGTGGTGCGATCGCACCAGGCGAGCGGCGAGGCGGCCGCCGGCAGCCTGCAGTCCGAGGTCGACCGCCTCGAACGGGACCTCATCCAGCAGGCGCTGGAGGCAACCGACTGGAATCGGAGCGAGGCCGCGCGACGCCTCGGGACGAACGAATCCAAGATCCGCCAGCGCATGAAGAAGCACGGAATCGCGCCTCCCCGGCGCGGTCGGCGAATCGCTCCGCGGGGTCGCGATTTCGGCAAATCCGACGAAGTCTGAAGTCCTCTGGTTTCAAGCGGTTGCAGACCACTTCCGTCGAGTTCGTGGATTTCCACGAACGCCTCCGGCGGCCGGTCCGCCGAGCGGCCCGTTCCGTCGCGACCATTGCGCGGCTAAGCGATTTCAATTCAATGAGTTCAGATCTTGACTCGTCGTTTCCGACGAGTCGCGACGAATTGGCACCAACGTTGCTCTTTGGGGTCGCATCGCCGGGCGAACTTCCCGGCGATGGAGAGGACGACCCCCATGGATTTCCAGAAGACCGACACGAACCGGCCGAGGGTCAGGGGCCGAGGCAAGCTGGGGCGGCGAATGAACCTCGCAATGTCCCTGGCTCTGGCCGGGTTCGTCGTCGGCTTCTGGGGTCTCGTCCAGGGGTTCGCGGGGCCGGGCGACGTTCCGGCACCGACTCGGGGACCCGAGCCTCTCCATCGCGGCGAAGCCCTGGCGGGCGACCTGGCGCTGGAGCGCCCGGCCCCGCCCGTTCCCGCGCGGATCGCGGGCGATCTCGAGATCCGGCTCCCGCGCTAGCCGAGCGATCGCCCGCTCGCGTGCGCTACAATCGGTGGACTCTCCCACGGCTGACCGAGGACGACCCGATGCGATTTCTTGCTTCTCGCGCCGCGCTCCTGCTCGCACTCCTCGTCGCGGCGTCGCCGGTGCGCGCCGACGTTTTGCTGAACGAGTTCGGTCGCACCGGCGCGGGCGCGAGCACCGTCGAGCTCTACAACGCGCTCCCGGACACGGTGGATCTCACGGGCTGGATCCTGCGCAACCAGGATGGCCTCGAGGTCGCTCTGTCCGGCAGCATCGCGCCGGGTGAGCACCAGACCACCTCGACCGGGAACCTCGTGGTGGAGGGCGGGCAGATCGAGCTGTACGACGGGACGCTGCTGAAGCGGGACGAGGTCTCCTACGGCGATCAGGGCGGGGCGCCGCTGCCGCCGCCGGGCGCCTTCTCGTGCGGGCGTTCCCCCGACGGGGCCGACACCGACGACGACGCGGCGGACTGGAACCTCGACTCCACGCCGACCTTCGGCGCCACGAACGACCAGCTGCCCGCGAACCTCGGCTTCTCGAACGTCGCCATCAACGAGATCGGACGCAGCGCGTTCGCGTTCGGCCGTCTCGCGTGTCCCACGGCCCGGATCGAGCTCCACAACAAGGGCGTGACGCCCGTCAACCTGAGCGGCTGGTTCCTCACGGATGGTCGCCAGGTCGTACCCCTCAGCGGACCGCTGCCGGTCAGCGGCTTCGTCCTCGTGACGGACTTCCCGCCACTCTTCTGCTTCGAGGAGACTCACGTGCTCTACCTGTTCGGACCGGCCGGACGCCGCTTCGATCAGGTCGGCGTGCTCGGCTCGTCGCTGCCGCCCGGCGGTCTCGAGGACAGCTGGCAGCGCGTGCCGGATGGAGCCGGTCCCTACGACGGCTACGACTACGCGACCAGCGGCGGCTCCGTCACCTGGGTGATTCGTACGTCCACGTTCGGGCAGACGAACGGCAGCGGCCCGGTCACCGATGGACCGGAGCTCGACACGGAAACCTGGGGACGTCTGAAGGCGGGCTACCGGGGCCGCTGATCGGTCAGCGGAGCGTCTCGCGCGGGGCGCCGGGCGGGTCGTAGGTCGCGACCATGCCGGGCAGCCGGTTCGCGGCGTTCGCGTCGAGCACCTCGGCCAGCACGTCGCCGGGGAGGTCCGCCGCGAGATCGTGCCCGGTGAGCACGAGCAGCGTGGGCACGACGTCGAGGAGCGATCCGCTCTCGATCCGTGACCCCGGCGCGACCCCCTTGCCCTGCAGCACGATCGCTCCGGTGTCGCTCATCTGCGCGCTCTCCAGCACCTCGGACGCGCGCACGAGCTCGTCGACCGCGGCGCGTCCGCCCTGGAACAGCACGAGGTCATCGAAGTGGGTCGCGACCTCGGGGCGCACGGTGACGACGACGTTGCCCCACTCGTCCACGCGCGCCGAGAACGCGCGCGCGTCGCCGCGCGCGAGCCGCGCCGTCTCGAACAGACGTCGCACGCGCTCGCGGTTTCCTTCCTGACCCGGATTCATGCGCACGTACGTGCGCGCGCCGAGGTTCGTGGCTTCCACCGCGCCCTTCAGACGCATCTCGCGCAGCAGCGGCTCCACCTTGAGGGAGAGCGTGCGTCGCGACGCGTCCGAGACCGCCTCCGCGCCGTGATCCGACAGGATGATCACGAGGTCGTTCGGCTCCGTCTCGGAGAGGATGCGGCCCAGGAAGTCGTCGCAGATGCGGTACGCTTCCTGCACGCTGTCTCCGTAACGCGCGACGTCGTCCGGCGAGATGCCGGGGAACTCGGTGGGGTCGTAGTACTTCCAGAAATACGACTGCGCCACGTGCACGATGTTCGTGTAGTACGCGGCGAAGTCCACCGGGCGCTGGCGGCGGAGCTCCGCGAAGTAGTCGCAGTTCAGCTTCGCGCGGAGCTTGCGGCGCGTGAACAGCCGCGCCGTGTCGAGCGAGCGACCGTGGACGACGTCGGATCCGATCTCCTGACCGGCCGCGATCAACGTCGAGAGGCGTACGCCCCAGCGGATTCCAAGGAACGCGAAGCGACAGTACCGGCCCCACGTCCGGTCGCGCCTCGTCTTCTCGCTCATCGCGAGCTCGCGGATGAAGTTCGCCTCGACCGGCCAGGTCTCGGTGCCCGGGTCCGAGACGGCGGGCACCACGAATCCGTTCGTCCGCTTCGGGGGCGCGGTGACGGGCCAGCCGAACAGACCGACGGACCATCCGCGATCGCCGAGGATGTCCCAGATACGCGAGACCTGGACGTCTTCCGCGGTCTCGTTGAAGCCGAGGATCCCGTGCTCGTCGGGCATCTTGCCGCTCGCGATCGACGTCCACACCGCCGTCGCCATCGACGGCCGCAGCGATCGCACGTCGCCCCACGCGCCTTCGCGGCGCAGGCGAACGAGATTCGGCATCTCTCCACGATCGGCGAGATCCTCCACGACCTTCCAGGAGAGGCCGGGCATCGCGACCATCAGCACGCGGGAGCCGGGCGCCTTGCCGCGTCCCCACTCGGTCGCGCCGAGCACGACGGCGAGGACGGGCAGCACGAGGAGCGCCGGCCACAGCCACCAGCGCGAACGCTTCGTCATGGCCCAGACCGCGAACGCGCCCGCGAGCGCGAGCCCGACCGCGAGCACGATCGCGCCGCCGTACCGTGCGAACTCCGAGGCGGAGAACGTGCCGAGGTAGGCGGGGAGCAGGGCCAGGCCGATCGGGAACGCCACGAACGCCGTCGCGGTGCCGGCGAGCCATTCCAGCGCGCGCCGGGGGTCCTCGCTGGAGCCGATGTGCGCGAGGCGATCGAGTCCCCGTCCCACGGTCTGACCGAGCAGCGCCCCGATCAGGACGGGCAGCGCGAGGAACACGCCCACGCCGTACCCCAGATGATCCACGAAGCGGGGGTTCAGGAGCAGGGTCGCTCCGGCGAGCAGCGAGGCGAAGAACAGGGAGGCCGCGATTCCGGAGCGGGTGAGCTTCCAGAGCAAGGCGCATTTCTCCTGGAGACGGAATCGAGCCCAACGAGCGTAGCGAACCGGCCGTCGCCGCGTCAAGGCGACCCCGGGACGGGGCGCGGACCGCCGACCCGGGCCAACCCGGGGGGGCGTAGCGCGAGGCTAGTGGACGCGGACCGCCGGCTCCCACGCCAGGGAGCGGATTCCGCCGAGCGATTCCGCCGTGAGCGCCCGGCGCACGCCGTGAGCGACCTCGTTCGCGGAGAGGCGCCGGATCTCGCCCGAGCGGAGCAGGTCCAGGGCGGAGCGCTCGCGGGGATAGTGGACGAGGTCCACCTTCGTGTCCGGATCCAGGTCGGCGAGCTCCCGGGCGACGTCCAGCGCCTGCCAGAACGTCCCGAGGTCGTCCACGAGTCCGCGCTCGAGCGCCTGGCCGCCGGTCCAGACCCGGCCGCCGGCGACGGCCTCGATCTCCTCCGGCGTCCGGCCGCGCGCGTCCGCGATGTCCGCGATCCAGCGGTCGTAGGTCGCGAGGTGGTCGCGCGCCACGAGGTCCCACTGCTCGGGCGTGAAGTCCGTGAGCTCCGAGAACAGGAGCGCGTTCGGCGCGTACGCGATCGTGTCGTGCGTGATGCCGAGCTTCTCGTACAGTCCGCGGACGTTGAGCTTGCCCGTGAGCGAACCGATCGAACCCGTGATGCCGTTGCGCGGGCAGACGATGCGGTTCGCGCGGAAGCTCATGGTGTATCCGGCGGATGCAGCCACGTCGGCCACGGAGACCACGACCGGCTTCTCGTCGCGCAGGCGCTGCACCGCGTGCGCGATCAGATCCCCGCCGACGGTCGCGCCGCCGCCCGTGTCCCAGCGCAGGATGACGGCCTTCACGGAGTCGTCTTCGCGGGCGTCTTCCAGGTCGTCGACGATCCGGTCCGGGCCGAGGGTGAGCCCCACGACCGTGTCGAAGCGGTCGTCGCCGTTCGCCGCCACGAATCCCTGCGCGTGCACGACGGCGATGCGGTCGCGGCCGGCGAGCTTCACCGCGCGACGTTGCACGTGCGCGTAAGCGGGCGAGGACACGGACGCCAGGTGCTTGTCCGTGCCCCGGCAGTGATCGGCGAGCTCGTCCCACCAGAGGAGTCCGTCCACCACGCCGGCGGCGAGCGCATCGTCGGCGCGGAGGATTCCGCGCGCGCGAAGGTCGACCACGTCGCCCGCGTCGAGGCCGCGGTTCTTGTCCAGCACGCGCACGTAGGCGGAGTCGAGCTCGTCGAACAGCCAGGTGACGTTCTCGATCGCTTCGTCCGAGGACTGCTTGCGCGTGAACAGCTCCACCGCGCTCTTGTACGCGCCGATCGCGTGGAAGTTCGGCGTCACGTCGAGCAGGTCGAACGTTCCCTTGAGGTGCTCGATCTGTGCCGCGCGTCCGAACGCGTACACCTCGCCGTTCGGCGCGAGGAACACGCTGTCGCACTCGCTCGCGAGGTACAGCGCCGTCTCTCCGAACGACTCGGCGTGCGCGTACACCGGCTTGCCGGCGTCGCGGACGCGGCGGATGCCGGCGCGGATCTCGTCGAGCTTGCCGAGGCCGGCCGCGAATCCGTCGAGACGGAAGATCACGCCCGTGATGCGATCGTCCACCGCGGCCTTCTCGAGGTTCTCCGTGACCTCCATCAGGCAGGTGCGCGGATCGTCGAACAGCTCGCTGAGGGTGGGGGGCGTGTAGTACTCGAGCAGGCCGCCGTTCAGGCGGATCGTGAGCCAGGAATCGTCGCGCGGACCGGTGTCGCCGAGCACGGCGACGGCGACGAGTACCAGGGTCGGTACGATCACACAGAACGCGATCGCCAGGACGACCGCCACGAACGTGCGGAAGAACGCGAGCATTTCAGTCTCCTCGTGGCGCTAGGGCGCGTCGGGAACGTCGCGCGTGCCGAAGCGCAGTCCGTGCAGCTGGACACCGCGCCCCCGGATCCGGATCTCCAGATGATGCACGCCGAACGGCAGACCGCAAACGAGCTCGTAGACCCCGCCTCTCTCCACGAGCGCCCTCGCCACGGGGCCGGCCTCGCCCGCGTCGTCCAGGTCCACGTCGGCGCCCGCGAACCGGGGTCCCGGAGTCGCGCCGTCCACCCGGAACTCGAGCTCGGGGATCTCGTCTCCCGAATCCGGCGGCGTTCCGAGCACCGCGAGCGCGTCGGCTCCCTCGAAGACGATCGCGACCTGTCCCTCGTCGCTCCGCAGCTCGAGGTGGTCGGCGGCCGAGCCGAACGTGCCCTCGAGGTACGGGCGGCCCTCGGCGCGGAGGTCCGGCGGCGTCTCGAACGTCCGCTCCTCGGGCTCGGGCTCCCCGGGCTCGGCCAGTGCGAGTCCGCGGGTCCCGAAGCGGATCTCCGGAGTGGGGTACCAGCGCGGCGCGCCCGGGCGGCCGACGGCCGGGTCCGGTTCCAGTGTGGGCGGCAGAGGCTGCTCCGGACGGCCCTCGGACAGCAGGAGACGGATCGTGCTCTCCAGCTCCGCGAGCGCGTCGGCGCCGCGGCCGAGGGTCCGGAGGAAGCCCTGGTGATCCACGAGGGCCCGGCAGGGCAGGTCGCCGGCGTTCCAGGCCCGGAAGACCTCGTAGGTGCGGTCCAGCGCGACCGGCCACGGAACGCCGAGGCGCCACAGCTCGCGGCGGACCGCCTCCGGGGAGCGTTCGAACTCGTAGGCCGGCACGTGCACCCCGAGAACGGTGAGCCCCGCGTCGCCGTAGCGGTCCGAGAGGGCCCGGAGGTGGCGGAGCCCGCCGACGCCGTCCGGGTCGCCGAGCGAGAGGAAGTCCACGAGGAGCGTCCGCCCCCGCAACGAGCCGAGGGCGAGGGGCTCCCCGGACCAGTCGGCGCCGTGCAGCGGCGGGGCCTCGATCTTGCCGGGACTCAGGAGCTTCAGGGCAGGCCTCCGGTGGCGGGTCCGGCGGGCGGTCGGGCTTTCGCCGAGCGCGACCGGAGCGTCGGAGGAACGTCCCGCCCGGACGATCCCCCGTCAAGACTTGTCGAAACCCGCCGATATATCCGATGACCCCGCGACAGACATCGTGAAGCGCAACTCAACGGGGAAAACGAATCTCTCTCGGGACCCGAGATCGGAGGTTGGACCCGCAATGATCACCACGCGTTCCCGATCGTACAAGGACGCGGGCTTCACGATGCTCGAGCTGATCGTGGTCGTCGCCGCGATCGCAATTCTCGCCGCGATCCTGACGCCCATGGTGCTGAAGCTCATCGACGACTCGCGCATCACCCGCGCCAAGAGCGAGACCGAATCGATCGCCGTGGCTCTCTCGGCGCTGTACAAGGACACGGCCCAGTGGCCGTACACGAACGCGAACGGTCCGTCCGGCAACTCCGTCAGCCGGCTGATCGGTTCCACGAACGTCGCCACGGGCGCGGCGACCGGCGCCGGCGCCGGCGCGGCGAACTGGGGCACGTACGGAACGTCGAAGCCGCTCGGCGACTTCCTGTACTGGAACAACCCGGACGACAACTCCAGCGCCACCGGCAACAACGCGGACGAGTCGCAGGACTACGCGACCACCGGTGAGGCCGCGTGGAAGGGCCCGTACCTCGACAACTACGACGTCGAGGATCCGTGGGGCCACGCGTACGTCGTGAACGTGCGCTACCTCCCGGGCGGCGCGTACGGCGGCGCCGTGCGGCACAAGGTCATGGTGCTGTCGGCCGGTCCGGACGGACGCTGGTCCACGCCGTTCTCGGACGCGACGACCGAGACCGTCATGGGCGACGACATCGGCCACGTGGTGTACGTCCGGAACTAGCGGGCGCGCGGTCTCGAGAGAAACGTCGGCGCGGGAAAGAGCCGGCGAGTAGACGCGGGTCGTCGGGAGACGGCCCGCGTTTCGTTTGGGGGACGGCGGCGGCCGACTAGATGCCCACCATCACGAGCGCCAGCACCACGAAGCCGAGCACCGCGTTGATCCGGAAGAACGCGAGGTCCACGCGGTGCGCCTGCCAGTGCTCCACCGCGAGGAGAGTGCCGACGGCCGCGAGGGCGACGAGCGCGAGCGGTCCCGAGAGCCACCCGATCGTGAGCCACGCGAGCACCCCGAACGCCACGACGTGCACGACGGCCGCGACCCGGAGCGCCGCGGTACGGCCCACCGCCGCCGGGATCGAGCGCAGCCCCTCGCGCCGGTCGAACTCGAGATCGAGCGTGGCGTAGATGATGTCGAAGCCGGCGACCCACAGCCACGTGAAGATCGCGAGCAGGTGCACCGGCCCGAACGGCAGCACCGAGTTCGTGACCGCGACGTACGCGCCGATCGGCCCGAACCCGAGCCCGGCGCCGACCCCGAAATGCGCGAGCGGCGTGAACCGCTTCATCAGCGGGTAGAGCACGAAGATCGCGAGCGGGATCGGCAGCAGCTTCAGGCACAGCGGCGGCAGCGCCAGCACCGCGCCGACGAACATCGCGAGGCCGATCAGCGCCACCGCGATCGCCGCCCCGAGCGTCATGCGCCCGGACGGCAGCTCCCGGCTCGCCGTGCGCGGGTTCCGGGCGTCGATGTCGCGGTCCAGGATGCGGTTCAGCGCCATCGCGAGTGTGCGGGCGCCCGTGCCGGCCACGAGGATCCACACGAGTGGCATCACGGGCGGCCACCCGCCGGCGCCCAGCACCGCGCCGGCCAGCAGCAGCGGCAGCGAGAAGAGCGTGTGCTCGAACTTCACGAAGTCCAAAAGCTTGCGCATGGTCCGCAGGATACCCGGGAAGCTGCTATTCTGGAACATCGCGGCCGGAAGCCCCGTGCCCGCCCTGGTCCGCCGATTCTCCGAATCGGTCCCTCTCGAGGAGCCCGATGGGCATCGATCGCCTGGCCCCCGTCCGAGACGTTCGCGAGGAGGCGGTCTCGTTCGAGACCGTCCGCAAGGTGTTCGACCGCCACGTGGCGGTGGACGACCTCTCGTTCCGCGTGCCGCGCGGCACGATCTACGGCCTGCTCGGGCCGAACGGGGCGGGGAAGACCACGTCGATGCGGATGCTCATGGGCATCCTCGCGCCGGACGACGGGCGCATCCGGATCCTCGGCGAGTCGCCGGGCGAGGCCGTGCGCGAGCGCATCGGCTACCTGCCCGAGGAGCGCGGTCTCTATCCCACGATGAGCGTGATCGACAACCTGAAGTTCTTCGGGTCGATCCGCGGGCTGTCGGTGGGGGAGGCGCGGCGTCGCGCGACGGACTGGCTGCACCGCGTGCGCCTCGGCGGATCGGCCACGCGCAAGCTCGCGGAGCTCTCCAAGGGGAACCAGCAGAAGGTCCAGTTCGTGGCGGCGGTGCTGCACGACCCGGATCTCCTCGTGCTCGACGAGCCGTTCACCGGCCTCGACCCCGTGAACCAGGACCTGCTGCGCGCGCTCGTGCTCGAGCTCGCGACGCTCGGCAAGACCGTGATCCTGTCCACGCACCTCATGGACGAAGTCGAGCGGCTGTGCTCGCGGATCGCGCTCGTGAGCGGGGGACGGGCGCTGGTGGAGGGGCCGCTGGCCGAGGTGAAACGTCGGTATGGGAGCGACACGCTCGCGGTAGACGTCGCGGGCGACGGCGCGGCGATCGAGTCGCACCCGGACGTCGCGGAGCAACGTCGCCTCGGGAACTCGTTCGAGGTGCGGCTGCGGGACGGCGTGGATCCGTCGGCGTGGCTGGCGGAGATCGCGGCACGCGTGCCGGTCACGCGCTTCGAGGTCCGCGCGCCGAGCCTGCACTCGATCTTCGTGAGCCTGGTCGGCGGGGACGCGCCGGCGTCCGTGGAGCCGGCGAAGTCGCCGCCCCGCGCCGGCCGCGCGTCGCAATCGGTGGAGGCGCCATGAGACTCCCGCAGGTGATGCGCATCGCGAAGCGCGAGTACGTGGAGAGCGTGCGCAAGAAGTCGTTCGTGTTCGGTCTGATCGCCACGCCGGTGCTGCTGCTGATGATGGTGGTGCTGCCGCTCGTGTCGGGCGCCCTGTTCGACGCGGACGAGGCGAGGATCGCCGTCGTGGATCCCACGGGCGAGATCGGGCCGCGGCTCGCCGGCACCGACTGGCCGAGCGGAGACGGCGCGCGTACGCGCCCCGAGTTCGTGGTGTACGAGAGCAATGCACCCTCTCCCGAGACGCTGGACGCGCTCGTGGCGGCCGGCGAGTACAGCGGCTGGCTGCGCGTGCCCGAGGACTTCGAGCAGACGGGCAAGTTCGAGTACCGCAGCGAGTCGGTCACGAACGT
>JAGQIB010000453.1 GCA_020431545.1 Gemmatimonadota bacterium | reverse complement strand
GTCGGGGTCCTCGCGCAGCGCGGCCCGCAGGCCGGCGCGGAACGAGGGCACGTGCGTCCCGACCTCGCGCTGCACCACGAGCGAGGTGCGGCTCTTGAACACGAACTCGATCGGGTCCTCGAGCGTGATGATGTTGAGGGCGCGCTCGCGATTGATCTCGTCGATCATCGCGGAGAGCGTGGTCGTCTTGCCGGTGCCCGCGGAGCCGGTCACGAGCACGAGCCCGCTGTTCAGCTTGGTGAAGCGGGACACGACCTTCGGCAGCCCGAGGTCGGCCAGGCGCGGCGGTCGATCGGGCACCACGCGGCAGATGGCGGCCACGCCGTTCGAGTGCCGGCAGACGTTCACCCGGAAGCGGCCGACCTCCTCCGACGAGTACGAGAAGTCCGTCGCTCCGCGCTCCTCGAACTGGGCCTTGTGATCGTCGCCCATGATCTCCCGGATCAGGGCCTCGGTCTCGTCGGCCGAGAGGTCGCGGTACTTCAGCGGAACCAGGTCCCCGTCGAGACGGGCGAGCGGCGGCAGTCCCACCGTGAAGTGGATGTCCGAGCAGCCCTGCTCGCGTCCGAGCTGGAGGAAGGCGTCGAGGCGCGCCACGTCGCGCTACGCCTTCACGCCCGCGAGCTCCTCCAGGAGCTCGGACGAGCTCTGGGGGCGAGCCTTCGGATCGAGTGCCATCGTCCGCATCACGACCCGGGCGAGGTCGGCGGGGATGTCCGTGATGTCGGTCAGCGGCTTCGCGTCGCCGTCGAGGTGTCGGAACAGCACGTTCATCGGATTCTCCCCGTCGTAAGGCAGCTTGCCGGAGAACATCTCGTACATCATGATCCCGAACGAGTAGAGGTCGGAGCGGTGATCGACCTCCTCGCCGCGGATGAGCTCCGGCGCCATGTAGTGGGGGGTGCCCACCAGGTGGCCGGTGCGGGTCAGACGGTTCTCGGCCTCCCGCGAGGCGGCGGCGAGACCGAAGTCCACGATCTTCACCACGTCCTGGTCGCCCACGAGCACGTTCGCGGGCTTGATGTCGCGGTGGATGATGCCGGAGGCGTGGGCGGCGCTCAGTCCCTCGCAGATCTGACGGCAGATGTACACGCCGCGATCCGGCGGCATCTTGCCGAGGTCGTCGAGCACGCGGCCGAGGTCCCGCCCGGGGAAGTACTCCATCGAGATCGCCCGGGCCTCGCCGAGTTCCAGCAGGTCGTGGATGCGGATGACGTTCGGGTGCGAGATCTTTCGCGCGAGCTTCAGCTCCTGGACGAAGCGCGCCATGCTGGCCTCGTCGAGCGTGAGGTGGTAGCTCAGCAGCTTCAGGATCACGCGGTCGTCGACGGCGGTGTCCTCCACCAGGAAGACCGTGCTGAACCCGCCCGAGCCGATGCGCCGGACGACCTTGTAGCGATCGAGGAGGACGTCGCCGTCCTGGATCTGCTCGGCCCGGACCGTCCGCCGCGCGTGACGCGACTCCGGCGCGGGGCCGTGCTCGGGCGATTCCAGCGGGTTCGCGTCGAGCGACTCGAAAGGCAGCGCCGCCGCGCCTGCGTGCGGCTTGATCTCCATCGGCTGCAGGCGGGTCTTCTCCACGCGGATGCCCTCCTGGCGGAGCGCCTCCTCGAGCTTGATCTGCAACGTGTCGGATTTCGCGATCTTCTGGAGCTTCTTCAGCGCGTCCACGACCTCGCGGCGAAGCTCTTCCGGCGTCTCCGCCTCGAGCGCCCGCACGAGATCGGCCACGGCGCCGGGGTCGCCGATCTCTCCGAGCGCCCGCGCGCAGAGGCCGGCGGCCTCGGCGTCCCGCAGCAGGAGCTCGCCGAGCGGCTGTACCGCCCGCGGGTTCTTGCTGCGGGCCAGCGCGTCGATGGAGCGCTCGCGGACCCACCAGTCGTCGTCTTCCAGCGCCTCGATGAGCGGGCCCACCGCCCGGTCGTCGGTGACCGTGTTCAGGATCTCCACGGCGTAGCGGCGGATGTGGACGTCGTCGTCCTTGAGGAGGCCGAGGATCGCGTCCACGACCTTCTCGCCGCCCAGGGTGCCGAGCGCGTCGGCCGCCCGGACGCGTACCCACCAGTCCGCGTCGCGCAGCGCGCGCACGAGATCGTGGATCGCCTCGGTCGTCGCCACCTCGTTCAGGACTTCCACGGCGGCGCGTCGCGACTGCTCGGATTCGTCCTGGAGGACCTCGATCAGGAACCTGACGGAGTCCGGATCGTCGATCGCGATGAGGGCGTCGATCGCCGCCGCCTGCACCGTGAGGTCGCCGTCCCGCAGCGCGTTCGCGAGGAACGGCACGGCGTGCTTGGCCTTCAGCACGTGGAGCGTCTTCACCGCCTGCAGCCGGACGGCCTTGTTGCGGTCCGAGATGATCTGCGACAGGGCCTTCTCCGTCTCCTCGCCGGGAAGCTGGGCGAGCAGCTTCGCCATGTGCATCCGGATCCACCAGTCGGTGTGCTCCAGCTGCGCGAGGACCAGCGGGCCCACGCTGTCGTCCACGAGCTCCTCGAGGAGCCGGAACGCCACCGCGCGCGCGTCCCGTTCCAGATCGGGGAGCGCGGGCAGCATTTTTTTTTT
>JAGQIB010000452.1 GCA_020431545.1 Gemmatimonadota bacterium | reverse complement strand
GGTTGAAGCAGTGCGTCCCTTCCATGATCCGCCAGCCCCAGTTCTCGCCGCCGACGCTCGTACCCGGCTGGAAGTTCACCTCTTCGTAGCAGTTCTGACCGACGTCGGCCATCCACAGGTCGCCCGTGCTCGGATCGAACGACCAGCGGTACGGATTGCGAACGCCGTACGACCAGATCTCGTCGCGGAAGTTCGGATCACCGACGAACGGATTCGACGGGGGGATCGCGTAGTTCTGCAGGGTGTCCGCCGGGAAGTCGTCCATCGTGACGTCGACGCGGAGCATCTTGCCGAGGAGCTCGAGTCCGTTCTGCGCGCGGTTGCCCGGATCGTTGGCGCTGCCGCCGTCGCCGAGCCCGAGATAGAGATAACCGTCCGGCCCGAACTCGATGGTTCCCCCGTTGTGGTTCGTGAACGCCTGCGGGTACCGGAAGATCTTGTACTCCGTGTTCGGGTCCGCCACGTCCGGATTCGACGTGACGGTGTAACGGCGAATCACCGAGTTTCCCGCACCGGTCCCGGCGATGTAGTAGGTGTAGAAATACCCGTTCGTGTCGTAGTCGGGATCGAACGCGAGACCGAGCAGGCCCTGCTCGTTCCCGGACGACAGGACACGCGACGAGATGTCGAGGAACGGCGACGGCAGGAGCACGCCGTTCTTCAGGATCCGGATGCGCCCGACCTTCTCGATGATGAACAGACGATCGGGGTCGCCCGCCGGGGCCGTGGCGAACACGGGCCGGGACAGCCCGGCCGCGACCCGCGCCGATTCGACCTGGGCGTCGACGGGATTCACGGCGACGAGACAGGTGGCGAGGCCGAGAACCAGGTGAACGGCCAGGGAGAGATGTTTCATCGGTGCCTCCGGTTGGGGGGCCGGGGAGAACCCCGGCGGGAGCCTCGGAAAGGGGCAGGACGCGCTACGCGGACAGCGTACCAGAACCGGCGCCACGGGGGGAATCGCGCCGGTTTCGGCCGGGGCGCGGCCCCGGTCCGTTCCTGCGAGTTCAGTCCCCAGAATAAAGTTGAGGCACCTTGACTCTGGGCCGGGCGACCCGTAGGTTGCGGCGGTGGTCGGGCGAGGAATCCCGACCGAGGGCACGCACACCGGGAATCCAGGGAGATGGACGAATGGTCGGCAGGATTGGGGGACGGGCTCGGATGGCCCTCGCAGTCGCTCTCGCGATCACGGCGGGGCTCCCCGGCAGCGTTCGGGGCGAGGACTCGCCGATCGACGAAAAGATCCGGGTGCTCACCGAGGAGGTGAGGCGACTTCGAGATCGGATCGATCTCCCCGCGGCGGACGTCGAGACCGCGAGCGGCGCGCGGAAAGTGGAGTCCGCACCGGGACTCTCGATCGGCGGCTACGGCGAGTTCTACTACCAGCGCCCCACGGGAGGCACCGACGCGACGGCGACGGCGGATCTGTACCGGATCATCACGTACGTCGGCTACAAGTTCCGCCCCGGCCTGCTCATGAACACGGAGATCGAATTCGAGCACGGCACCACGGAAGAGAACTTCGCCGGCCGCGAGGGCTCGGTCTCGCTCGAGTTCGCGTACCTCGAGTTCGGGCTGAGTGACCGCGTGCGGCTTCGGGCCGGCAATCTCCTCCTGCCGCTGGGTCTCACGAACGAACAGCACGAGCCGCCGTTCTACCGCGGGAGCATCCGGCCGGCCGTGGAGACCTCGATCATCCCCACGACCTGGAGGGAGCTCGGCGTGGGCGCCTGGTTCGGCGGCACCGGACGCTGGCGCGGGGCGGCCCTCGTGGTGAACGCGCTGGACGCCGCGCAGTTCTCCGCCACCGGGATTCGCGGCGGACGTCAGGGGGGGAATCGGGTGCTGTTCGAGGACGCCGCGGTCGTCGGCGTTGCGGAGGTCGAGGCGAGCCCCGGCTGGTGGATCGGTACCGGAGGGACGGTCGGCAACGCCGCCCAGGGTCGTCGCTTCGATGGCCGGGCGATCGCGGCGACCACGTCGGTGGTGGAAGCGCACTCGACGTTCCGGCGCCGCGGACTCGAGGTCCGCGCGCTGTACGCCGCCACGGCGATCGACGACGCCGATGCGATCTCCGCGGCGCTGTCCGACTCCGCGCAGACCGTGACCGTGCCCTCGCGGCAGAACGGTTGGTACGTGGAAGCGGCCTACGATATCGGACCTCACGTGAGTCTGCCGAGCGGGCACGCGCTCCGCCCCTGGGCGCGGTTCGAGCGGACCGATCTCCAGGCCGAGGTTCCCGCCGGAGCGACGGCGAACCCGGCGCTCGACGCGAGCTCGTGGACGGTCGGAGTCGAGTACTTCCCGGATCCGCGAGTGGTGGTGAAGGCCGACTGGACGTTCCAGGACAACGAGGCGGGGGGGAAGACGGACGACCCGTTTCGGCTGGGGGCAGGCTTCGTCTTCTGACCGGCCGGGCAAGAAGAAGGCCCCCGGTCCGAAGACCGGGGGCCGAGGAAACCCGGCGCGAACGCCGGAGAATCCGGAAACTACATGCCCGGGATCCAGAACGTGGCGCCGAAGCTGCCGAGCTCCACGCCGGACGTGCCGAACTCGGTCGTGCTGTCGCCGACCGGCGGGCTGTAGAGGTCGATCTCGAGGCCGTGGTGGAACCAGAACGACACGGCGTCGCTCGGATCCCAGTGGCCGCCGAGGTACAGGCCGATGAGGATGTCGGTCGCACCGTCACCCTCGCTCGGGGACATGCTGGCGAAACCGATGGCCGGCATCACGCCGAAGCCCATCTGGTTGCCGGTCCAGATGTCGTACTGGAGAGCGGCCAGGAAGTTGAACTCCGTCTCCAGGGCGACCGTGCCCGACGGGACGTCGTACTTGTGGAAGCCGAGACCGAGGTGCAGCGTGGCATCCTCGTTCACGCCGAAGAACACGCCCACCGGCGCGCTCGAATCCATGAGGCCGAGGCCCCACTGGCCGGAGTGACCGGCCGCGTTCGCCGAAGAGGCGAGGCTCACGGTCATCAGGGACACGCCGAGCAGGAGAAGAGACTTACGCATGGGTTCCGTTCCCTCCATCAATGGCGGCCGGGACGTCCGGCTGCCCTCCGCCCGAGGGCCGCTGCCACTCGAGCACCACACATCCACCCCCGGCCACGCACTTTTCCTGGTCGGCGCCTCCGCGCGGTCAAGCGCCTCCCGCCGCCGGGTCGCGGGCGTACTTCACCCGCACGCGGTAGGATCCGGCTCCGCCTGAGGGCTGTAAAGGGGCAGGGGGTCGGTTTTGGCGACGTAATGCGAACGATCGTTCGTAGCGGACCTAGCCCGCAGCGACGACCACGGACTTGGTCTGGAGATAACAATCGAGTGCCTCGTGCCCATGTTCATGGCCGAGCCCCGACTGCTTGAATCCGCCGAACGGCAGCTCGTCGTAGATCTTGGTGACCGAGTTGATCCACGTGTACCCGGCCTCGATTCGCTCCGCGGCCTTCGTGGCGCGATCGAGATCGCGGGTCCAGATCGAGGAGCCGAGTCCCCAGATCGAGTCGTTCGCGCGCGCGATCGCGTCGTCCAGGTCCTTGACCTTGAACAGAGGCAGCGCCGGACCGAACACCTCCTCGGTGCCCATGCGCGACGCGGGGTCGACGTCCGCGAGCAGCGTGGCGGAGTAGAAGTGCCCCTTCGCGAGCGCCGCGTCGTCGGGTCGCTTCCCGCCGACGAGGATACGGGCTCCGCGCTCGATCGCGTCGCCGACCTGGGCCTCGACCTGGTCGCGCCCTTCCGCCGAGTGCAACGGCCCGAGTCGGACTCCCTCCTCGGTGCCGGGGCCCACGGTGAGCTTGCGAACCTTGTCGGCGAGCTTCTCCGTGAACTCGTCGGCGATCGACTCGAACAGCAGGATGCGCTTGATCGCGAGGCACGCCTGGCCGCAGTTGAAGAAACGTCCGACCGACGCCGCGCTCACGGCCCGATCGATGTCCGCATCGTCGCAGATGATCATGGGATCGGAACCGCCGAGCTCGAGCGTCACGCGCTTGATGGACCGGGCCGCGTCCGCCATCACCAGGCGTCCGACTTCGGTCGAGCCCGTGAACCCGACCTTCGCCACCATCGGATGCCTCACGAGTTCCGTGCCCACGCCCGGTCCGTCGCCGAGAACCGTGTTCACGACGCCGGCCGGCAGCCCGGCCTCGTGCAGCATCTCGATCACGCGGGTCGAAGTGAGCGGCGTGGACTCCGCGGGCTTCACCACCATCGTGTTCCCGGCCACGAGCGCCGGCGCGAGCTTGTTGCCGAGCAGCGAGAGAGGGAAGTTCCAGGGGATGATCGCCGCACACACCCCGAGCGGCCGCTTCAGGATCAGCCCGTGGCGATGCGGCTTCTCGTCCAGATCGGGGACGTAGCCGCCACGCAGGTTCTTCGCGAGGCCCGCGTAGTGCTCGAGCGTGTGCGCGAACCGGCGGATCTCCATGCGCGACTCGGCGAGCGGCTTGCCCTGCTCGGCCGTCAGCAGGAGCGAGAGCTCCTTGGTCTTCCCGAGCACGGCCTGCGCCGCCTCGTGCAGGATCGCGCCGCGGGTCGACGCGGGCGTGTCCCACCAGCGCGCGAAAGCGCGGTGCGCGTCGCGGACCGCGAGGTCGACCTCCGCCGCCCCCGAATCCATCACCGTGGCGACGAGCTCGCCCGTGGCGGGGTCGCGGATCTCGCGCGGTCGCCCGTTCGCGGTCTCGTGGGAACGCCCTCCGATGAAGTTCTTCGCCTCGACCGTCCCGAGCTGCGCCGCGATCGCCATCACGCGTCCTCCCCGGTCGTCCGATCCGGGACGCCCGCTTCCTGGTAGAGAGCCATCAGTTGCTGGTAGTGGCCCGCCGCCCCGCGCGCGTGCTCGAGGGCGGAGCCCGAGAGCTTCTTGCGCGCCACCGCGGGGATGCCGGTGGCCAGTGTGAACGGAGGGATCGTGTCGCGTTCCTTCACCACGGCTCCCGCCGCGATCAGGGCTCCTTCGCCGACGCGCGCGAAGTCGAGCACGCACGCGTTCATCCCGATCAGGGCGTCGTCTTCCACCACGCAGCCCTCGAGCACCGCGCAGTGACCGACGGTCACGCGCTTGCCGATCACGGTCTCGTTCTCTTCGTTGCAGTGGATCACGGCGTTGTCCTGGATCGACGTTTCCTCCCCGATCCGGATCGCGCTCTGGTCGCCGCGCAACACCGCCCCGAACCAGATGTTCGCGCGGGCCTCCACGATCACGTTGCCGATCAGCGTCGCGGTCGGGGCGACCCAGGCCTCCGGGTGGACCTTCGGGGTCCAGCCGCGCACGGTCACGAGATTCGCCATCACTCTCCCCGGAAGTCCGGTGCTCTCTTCTCGCGGAATGCCCGCACGCCCTCGCGGTGATCCGAGGTCTTCACGGCCACGCTCTGGGCGAGCGACTCGAGCGCGAGCCCGGTTTGCGTGTCCACGTCCGCGGCCGCGTTCAGGAGCTTCTTCGCGAGGCCGAGCGCTCCCGGCGCGCGGGCTGCGAGCGTCGCCGCCTCGCGATGCGCTTCCTCGATGAGTTCTTCGGGGGACACGATCCGGTGCACGAGTCCGATCCGCTCCGCGAACTCGGCGTCCACCAGATCGCCGGCGAAATAGAGCTGCTTCGCCCGGCTCAATCCGATCAGTTTCACGAGCCGGGTGGCGCCGCCGTGGCCCGGGATCAGGGCGAGATGGTGCTCCCGGTAGCCGAGCTTCGCGACCGAACTCGCGATCCGCAGATCGCAGGCCAGGGCGAGCTGCAGCCCGGCGCCCGTTGCCGCTCCGTTGATCGCGGCGATCACCGGCTTCTCCAGCGACTCGATCTCGTCGTAGACGGCGCTCAGGCGATGCGAATGGAGACGGAACTCGCGCGTGTTCCACTCGCGCTCGAACCAGTCCACCGACCCGCCGGCCGAGAAGGCCCGGCCCGAGCCCGTGATCACCACCGCGCGGATCGCGGGATCGGTCAGACGCTCGACCACCGGCGGGAGCTGCTCGCGCATCTCCTCGTCGATCGCGTTCATGCGATCGGGATGGTTCAGCGTCACGGTCGCGACGCTGTCACGCACCTCCAGCAGCACGCGGCGGCTCATTCGTTCAACTTCCCCTCTGGCGCGTCGTCGCCGCCGTCGACCCACTTGATCCGGGAGAACGGACTGCCGCAGTCCCGGCACACGTAGGTCTCCGACATGTGGAACGGCCCGAACATCGCCGCCCGCTCCGTGTGCGCGGAGCCGCAGTACGGGCACGCCTTCTGGGCGCCACGTGCCGCGATCCATTCACGGGAGGAGGCGCGGGACGACGGGCGGGAGGACGGCCGGCTCGCCATCGCTAGCCGAGCCGCCGCTTGTCCGCGTTCCAGCGGTCCCAGGGCAGGGGGCGATCCTCCGGGAACCCGAGCCCGTCGATGCGGTCGATCACACGCCGGAGCTCCTCCACGAAGCGGCCGCGCAACGTGGGACCGTTCGCATCGAGGATGCGGTCCTTCGCCGCAACCGAGAAGATCGGATCGTCGTCCGGTCCGAACCACGCGAGTGTCTCCGTCCAGTAGCGGTTCAGGCTGTCCTTCAGCGCGGTGCGCGTGGCCGCTTCGGCGGCGAGGGTCTCGAGCCAGCCGTCCGCGTACAGGAGGTGATACTGCTCCTCCTGCAGCATCTTCTTCGCGCGGTGCCGGAACGGCCCGTAGGCCGACTCGCGCTGGCCGGCGGCGGCGACGTAG
>JAGQIB010000451.1:2521-7172 GCA_020431545.1 Gemmatimonadota bacterium | reverse complement strand
CCGTAGAGACCGTGCAGCGTGTCGAGCAGGATCAGCGAATCGCGCTTCGGCTCGAACCGGATCTTCTCCCGGGTGCGCACGCCGGCCTTGAAATCGTAGCGCGGCATGTCGATTCCCCGACCCTCGTCCAGCGCCGCGAGGTGCCGGTTGATCAGCGGCAGATCCATCGCCTCCGGCGTCTCGAAGTCGTGATCGCCGAACTCGTCCTGCGGGTGCATCTCGAGATCGAAGAAGTAGTTGTCCAGCGACATCGGGATCACGTGCAGGCCGTGTTTCTCCAGGCGCTCCGCGATCTTGTGCGTCGTCGTCGTCTTGCCGGAGGAGCTCGGGCCCGCCACGATGATGAACCGCAGCTGGTCGCGGCGTTCGAGGATCGCGTTCGCTGCGTCGTCGAGGATGCCTTCGTACCGGGCGTTCGCGGCCGCGATGAGCTGCGGCAGCCTCCCCTCCCGGATCGTGGCGTTCAGCTTGTCGACGGTCTCGCAATCGTGCGCGAGCGCCCAGTCCAGCATCTGCCACATCGGCTTGTACGGGATGAGATCCACCCGGTCCGTTCGCCGCGCGCTGCGCATCTTGGCGCGCTCGTGACGGTACACGATGTACGCCTTCGCCGTGGCGGCGTGCCCGGCCTTGATGAGGACGCGCTCCACCACGTCCTGGACTTCCTCGACCGTGGGCGGGTCGTCGTCGGAGTACGTCGCCTCCAGCGCCCGCTCGACCTGATCCGCGAGCTTCTCCGACAGGGCCCGATCGTGGCCGCCGATCGCGGCGGCCGCCTTGTAGATCGCCACGACGACCCGTTCCCGATCCCAGGGGACCAGGCTGCCGTTCCGCTTGAAGATCTGGCGGACTTCGGGAGTCACGAAACCTCCGGAACCGCGACGGTCCGGAGCCTCGGGCCCCGGACCGCACGCGAACGATCGGCGGCCGGCGCCGCGGCGCCGGATTCGCTCACCTCTGGTTCATCGGGACGTACGGCGCATCGTGCGGCCCGAGATACTCCTGACGCGGACGGAAGATCCGGTTGTCCTGCATCTGCTCGAGGTAGTGCCCGAGGTAGCCGGCCACGCGCGCGACACCGAAGATCGGCGTGAACAGCACGCGCTCCAGACCCATCTTGAGGTACACGGTGCCCGAGAAGAAGTCGACGTTCGGGTAGATGCCCTTGGGGCCGAGACGTTCGGCCGCGAGCTTCTCGATCTCCTGCGCGATGTCGTACAGCGGCGTGGAGCCGAGCTGCTCGAACACCTCGCGGGCGAGCTTCTGCAGCGCGAACGCGCGCGGGTCCTTCACCTTGTAGACGCGGTGACCGAGGCCCATGATCTTCTTCTTCTTCGCGACCGCGTCGTCGAACCACGCCTTCGCCTTCGCCGGCGAGCCGATCTCCTCGAGCATGTCGAGCACGCGCTCGTTCGCGCCGCCGTGCAGCGGGCCGCCGAGCGAACCGAGGGCGCCGGATACCGCGGCGTACGGATCCGCCTCGGTGGAACCGATCACGCGGCAGGTGAACGTCGACGCGTTCTGCGTGTGCTCGGCGTGCAGGATCAGCGCGACGTCGAGGGTCTTCGCGAGGATGGGCGCCGGCTCTTCGCCGTTGAGCATCCACAGGAAGTTCGCGGCGTGCGAGTTGCCCTTCTTCGGCGCGACGGGATCGAGGCCCTGGCGGTGGCGGCCTACCGCGGCGCAGATCGTGGCGAGCTGCGCGATCAGGCGATGCGCGTCCTCGTCGCGTTGCTTCGCGTTCGTCGCACCGTCGCGCGGGTAGTACAGACCGAGCGCGCCCACGGCGGTCTGCAGGGCGGCCATCGGATGGCCGTCGCGTGGAAAGTCCGCGATGAGACGAAGGATCTCGGGACGCACTTCGCGGTGCGACTCGAGAGACTTCGAGAACGTGGACAGCTCCGACTGCGTGGGGAGCTTCCCGTAGAGCAGCAGGTACGCGGTTTCCTCGAAGGTGCTGTTTTCGGCCAGATTTTCGATCCGGATTCCTCGGTACTCGAGGATTCCGTTCTCCCCGTCCACGAACCCGACCCTGGATTGCGCGGCGATCACGCCGGCCAGGCCGGGAACGAAGGGGGAGGCGGTCGCCTGCTGGGTCATCGGGGACCTCCCAAGGGGTCTGCACTCTTGTTCGCGGCGGTTTGCGACGGAGAATTCGCGCGGCTTCGGCGAAGCGCGGTCTTGCGACCAATCTCGCCCGAACCCCCGTTGCCCGTCAAGTCGACGCCCCGGACGCCCCTCGCTCGGGCGCGTGAGACCGCTCGTCGTACCTAGCCGGCCGCTTCCGCCGTCGTCTCGGTCATCGTCGTTCCGGCGGCGACGCTTGATTTCGTCAGAACGAAATCGCCCATCACGAGCACTTCCAGTTCGAGCTCCTGGAACGCCCGCCAGGCGTCCTGGGGGCTGCACGCCACCGGCTCGCCCGCGGGGCGCAGCGGACGGGCGGCAAGTGCGGCCATCCCGGTGCGCTTCTCGAGTGCGGTGAGAATCGCGGCGAGTCCCCGGTGATCGCGCGCATCCACGACGGCGACCGCACGCGGCTTCGCCGTGTCCGGCGGATCGCCGAGGCGATGCTGCCACTCGAGGCGAATGCTCACGTCGACGAGCGGGGGGCAGCGATCCGTCACGTGGACGTACTCGGAAGCGACGTCGGCCGGCACCACGAGCCACTCGCCCTGGCGGGGCGGCGCGGCGCCGTTTGCGCCCGGTGCGCGGAGGACCGATCGCGAGCCGGGCGTCTCCTGCCCGAAATCGACCCGCCCGTCGAACCAACCGACCTCGCGCCCGGAGAGGAGGAGCTCTGCCACCTGGTCCGCCGCCGTCGCGCGCGGCAGCTCCTGGGGCGACGGGAGGCCCTGGGATCTCAGGAACGTGCGGATCTGGGCCGCGGTGTACCCGGGACCGAACCCGAGCGCGCCGCGGCCGATCGACGTTCGGGGAGCGCCCTCTGCATGCGCCCAGGCGAGGGCCGCTCCGAGCGCCTCGGCGCCGAATGCGACGGCGGGCTGGACCCAAAGCTCCCGAAAGACACCGGACGTGAGCAACTGTCCGTTCGTCGCCCGCGAGGCCGCCCCCGGCCCGCCGACGACGAGGCCGTCTCCCGGCGCGATCCGGTGGGCCCCGTGCGCGAGGCGCACGGCCATCTCGGCCGGGTCACCCTCGTCGGCCGCGAGCTCGCCGACCATCTCCAGCTGCGTGCCGTCGCCGCGGGCGATACGCGCGCCCTTCCGCGGTCCGTCGAGTACGAGCACGGTGGCGTGCTGCAGCGGCGACGGAAAGAACGCGGCCGCCGCATGCGCGACGTCGCGCGCGACCGACTCCACGCGCAGATCGCCGAGCTCACACACGACGCGATCCCGCAACGTGTCCTTCCGCCCGACCAGACGTTTCAGGCGATGACCGAGGGACGACGGCGGGGGCGGGGGCGCGGTATCCTGCTCGCTCGGCACGCGATCGTCCGCGGAGCCGGCGACGACGACCGCGGCGAGTCCCGTGGCGCCGATCTTCCCGGCTCGCAGGACGTACGAGATCGACTGGGCCGGAAAACCGGAGTCGCCGCGGACTCGCGTGAAGCGCGCTTCCTGCGCGGCCGCGATGATGCGGCCGTCCCGCACGAGGCAGGCCGCCGACGGGCCGTCGAAGGCGGTGATGCCGAGGACGTCCACTCGATCTCCCGAGAAGAAGGGGAACGGGTCGGCAAACTAGCAAACGGCTCCGCTTGGGTCAACGTCGCGGCGAGAACGGGATCGGGAGCACCGGAGGAGTGATTCCATGAATCGAATGTGTGCGTCGGGAGGCGAGCGTCCGATGCGCGTCGTCGCATCTTTTCCGGCCTTGGTGGCCGTGGCCCTCCTGGGCGCGAGCCTGCTGATCGCGGGCGGGGGCTGCGAGCCCTCGACCTGGACCTACCGGACCTCGGACGGCTTCACGATTCACGCGGACCTTGCGACCCCGGCCGGTGACGGCCCCTGGCCGCTCGTGGTCCTGGCGCACGATCTCCGGACGGACCGCTCCGCCTGGGCGCCGCTGGTCCCCGATCTGGTGGCGGAGGGATGGGCGGTGGTCGCCTTCGATCTGCGAGGCTTCGGGCAGAGCACCGCCGAGGCCGCGTCCCCGGCCGAGCTCAAAGAATCCGATCGAGCGAATCTATCGCGCGACTTTCTGGCCACGCTGGATGCCGCCGGCGGCATCGCGGGGATCGACACAAGTCGAGTCGCGATCGTCGCGGCCGGACTCTCGGTCAATCCCGCCGTGCAGGTGGCGAGCGAACGTTCGTCCGTGCGCGCGCTCGCATTGATCGCCGGACTCATCACGGAATCCGAGGAGATGTTCCTGCTCGAGCACGGCGACCTGCCGCTGCTCCTCGTGGCCTCGACGTCCGACGCCCGGGATCCCGGGTTGATGCGCCAGTACGCGAGCCGCATGACCGGCCGGGGGCAGCGCTACGTGGAGATCGACTCGGAGACGAGCTGGCGCGGCGTGGACGGACTCGCCGCCCCGACCGGACTCGCCGAACACCTCCTCCTGTTCCTGCAGGAGAACTTCCCCGCCCCGAGCGAATCTTCCCCAGCATCGACCAAACGCTGACGCGGGCGGGGTTTCGCGAGCGCGGCCGCGAGCCGATATTCCCGGAATGCCGACTCGACGCCTC
>JAGQIB010000451.1:0-2450 GCA_020431545.1 Gemmatimonadota bacterium | reverse complement strand
GTGCTGACGGCACTCGCCCGCACGAACGTGAACCAGGAGACGCTCGAGGGCTTCGTCGCGTCACCGGGCTACCGGCTCTTGCTGGATCAGCGCCACGAACAGGTCGGCCTCGATACCGACATCCGCCCCGTGCGCGACGCCCTCATGCACGAGCTCGCGAACGCGGCGGCGGGACGACCGGGCGCCGGCACGTTCGGGCGCGCCAAAGGGCAGCTCGGTCTCTATCGCGACGCACTTCGCGAGGTGCGGCGCGAGTCGGGACGCCTCGAGCTGCAGATCGTCACGCGGCTGAACGAGATTCTCCCACCGGCCACGGACTTCGAGTCGACCGCGTACGTCGTGATCGGCGGCGACGTCTCGGGCTTCGCGTTCAGTGATCGCGACGATCTCGTTCTCCGGCTCGACGACTTCGTCGGCGGCCCCGACGGCAAGCCGCTCGACGTGGATCGATTCGCCTCCGTGCTCGCGCACGAGGTGTTTCACGTGGGATTCCGCACGGCCGGCGGTCTCGCCCCGCGCGCGCCCGAGTTCGCGAGCTGGCGCGAGGTCGCGTCCGCCTGGGGACCCGAGATCACGGGCGAGGTGTGGCGCGCGTCCGAAGTCGGGCCCTGGAACGCGGAATCGATCGAGGATCGCCTCGAGGCGTGGGTGTTCCCCGGGCTGTGGACGTCGCAGACGGTGGATCGCTACTTCGCCGGACTGTCCCGTCTCATGAACGAAGGCTGCGCCGTGTACGCGGAGCTCGACCTGCGGTCGTTCTCCGGCTCGCGCGAACTGGACCGGGAGCACGAGCGCTGGATCTCCACGATCGCGTCGGACTGGCGGGTGCTGGCCGAGATCACGGACGAAGCGGTGCGTGGCGCCTCGCCGGAGGACATCGATCGGTCTTTCGCGCAGGGCCTCGCCGGCAACGGTCCGCTGTACCGCGTGGGCTTCGCGATGGCGCAGCGCATCGACGCCTACACCGGCCGCCGCGCACTGCAGGCCGCGATCCAGGGCGGCCCGCTGGAGTTCTTCCAGACCTACTTCGAGACCCACCCGATCGGCGACCGCCACATCGACTCGGGCACGCGCTTCGAGATCGAACGTCTCATCAAGGAGACGAGGGCGGTGGCGGCGTTCGATCCGGCGGGTTGACCTCCTCGATCTGCAGCGTGCCGTCCAGCGCGTAGGTCCACCTCAACCCGAAGCTGCGACGCGGTGATTCCGCCACGCGCCGCACGAGCTGTGCGGCCGGGGATTCCGGATACGCGCTCGAAAGGCGCTGCTCGAGCTCGGTGACCTTGGCCGCGTCCTTGGTCCGCTTCGCGAGGCTCCAGAGCAGCAACAGGGAAGCGGCCGCGGTGTCCGGATCCGGATCGCGCATGAGCGCGCCCTCGGCCGCGGTGGTCGCGCCCTCGATGTCGTTGCGCGCGAGCGCGATCTCGGCGCGCGTGAGCCACACGGGGGCGAAATCCGGGTGGCGCTCCACGATGCGGTCGATCGCGGCTTCCGCCTCCTCCGGGTTCTGCCCGGCCTTGTCGCGCACGAGACAGAACGAGCGATACGACTCGATCGGGAGGCGCCCCGCCGCGACGTCCTCGAGACAGCGGATCTCGCGCTGCACCGTAAAGAAGATCGACTTGCGCGCCGCGCATTCCCGGTAGTCGTCGAGCGCGCCGCCCGGGTCGCCGGCCAGGAAGCGCGCCCACCCGCGCTGGTACCAGGGGAACGGCCACTGCGGTCGCAACGCGATCGCCCGATCGAAGGAAGCGATCGCCGGCTCGACGTCGCCGGCCGTGGTCAGTCCCACGCCGCGCTCCACCAGCACCTTGCCGAGCACGTCCTCGAGCGGAGTACCGGTCACGTGCTCGGCCGCGACGTCGAGGTACTCGTCGGCCTCCGTGAACGTGCCGCGACGCGTGTGCACGTCGATGAGGTTCAACGCCCCGGCCGCCACGGACTCGCGACGTCCCGACTCGCGCGCGCGCTCCAGCGCGCGCCCGAACAGCGTGAGCGCGCCGTCCCAGTCCTGCGCGCGCGCGGCCACGCCACCCCGCACCGACAGGAGCGAGCTCTCGAGCGCGAGATGGTCGGGGGCCGCGGTCGCGTCGGCGAGCGCCTGCAATCCGTCGGCCGCGCTCGCGTCCGCCTTCTCGAGATCCCCGGCCCGGAACGCGACCTGCGCCTCTTCCATGCGCGCCCGCGCGCGACGTTCGGGCGTGGCCGCACGACGCAGGCGGTCCATGGGCCCCGAGTCGCCGAGCGCCTTCTCGTAGATCGCGACGATGGCCGTGATCCGGCGCGCGAGCTCCACGCGGCGCGCGGCGTCGGACGTGATCGCGATCTCCTGTTCCCACTCCGCGATCAGCTGCTTGCCGCCCTCGCGATTCTGGTCGAGTACCCGGGCGATGTCGGAGGCGTCGTCGCGGGTGAAGGCGTCTTCGATGCGGGCGCGCAGCGCCGCGACG
>JAGQIB010000450.1 GCA_020431545.1 Gemmatimonadota bacterium | reverse complement strand
GGACTCACGTCGTCCATCGTCTGGACGCCGTAGTCGTCCGGCGCGAGCGGCTCGCACAGAGCCTCCGTGGCGCGACGAACGTCGTCGAAGCGCTCCGTCCAGAACTCGCGGTCGGCCGACCGCGGGGCCGCCCCGGGGGCGTCGTTCCGGCGCGGTGCGTCGGCGGTCGAGGTCATCCGGTCTTCTCCTTCCCCGCGCCGCGGCACGGTGTCCTGGGCTCAGGCCCGCAGTCCGGCCGGCACGAGCACGCGCTCGGCGACCTCGAACAGTCCCTGCACGGCGAGCGCGAGTCCGGCCGCCGGGAGAGCCCCTTGCAGTATGAGTGCAACGTCGTCCAAACGGATTCCGGTCAGAATCGGCTGTCCGAAACCGCCCGCCCCGATCAGGGCGCCGAGAGTCGCCGTGCCGACGTTGATCACCGCCGACGTCTTGATCCCGGCCAGGATGGACGGCGCGGCGAGCGGCAGCTCCACGTGGAACAGCCGGAAGCGGTCCCCGAGCGCGAGAGACCGGGCCGACTCCAAGACACCGGGGTCGATTCCGGTCAGCCCCGCGGTCGTGTTCCGCACGATCGGCAGCAGGCCGTACAGGAAAAGGGCGGCGATCGCGGGCTTCGCGCCGATTCCGAGCCAGGGGATCATCAGCACGAGCAACGCGAGCGACGGGATCGTCTGCAGCACGCCGACGCCGCCGAGGATCCACTGCCCCAGCCGGCGGCGCTTCGCGGCCACGACGCCGAGCGGTACCGCGACCACGATCGCGGCGGAGAGCGAGATCCCCACGAGCAGGAGATGGTCGCGGAGATTCCGGAGGAAGCGCGACGTCGGGGTCTCTCCCTCGCTCCGGAACACCTCGCCCGGATGCAGGAAACCCGCGGCCGCGGCAGCCTCGGATTCGCGATCGAGCTTCACGCTCGCGTTCAGCGCGACCATCGTGGAGTCGTCGATCGCTCCCGCGAGGCCGCGGAACGCCCGCACCACGGCCGGCGCCCGATCTCGCAGGTCCGAACGCACGAGCACCACGGCGCGGTACTCGGGAAAGTGATGCCGGTCGTCCTCCAGGATGCGCAGGCCGTAGTACCGGATCTCCGCGTCCGTCGAGTACAGATCGATCGCGTGGACCGCCCCGCTCGCGAGGCCCCGGTACGCGAGGTCATGGTCCACGCCCGAGACGTCGCGCTGCGGCAGACCGTACGCGTCGCGCAGGCTCGGCCAACCGTCTCCCCGATCCAGGAACTCGTTCGTGAACGCGAACGACAGCATCGGATGACGTGCGAGATCCGAGATCGTGCGGAGGCCGAGAGAGTCCGCGAGAGAGGGCAGCACGCCGATCGCGTAGGTGTTCTCGAAGCCGAGCACGGCGGCGAGCTCCACCCCGTCCTCCGCGAGGGCCGCGGCAAGCGCGGAATCGCCGGGCGCCACCGCCCGCCCCGCGAGGATCTCCTGGCGGAGCGTTCCCGTGTACTCGCAGTACGCGTCCAGATCTCCGCGCCGCAACGCGTTCCACACCACGCGCGTGCCGCCGAGCTCCCGCCGGTGCTCGACCTCCGCCCCGGCGTCGTGCGCGGTCCGAGCGAGCACCTCGCCGAGGATCACGGACTCCGTGAACTTCTTGGACCCCACGCGGACGAGCGGCCGCTCCGCGTGCACCGGCGCGGTGGCGAGCAGCGCCGCGAGTGCGACGAGCGCGCCCCGCGTCACGCGACGCCCTCCCGGAACGTCTGCGCGCCGAGGAACTCCGTCACGAACGGAGTCGCGGGACGCTCCTCCAGATCGCGGACGGTTCCGATCTGCACCACGCGCCCTTCATGGACGAGTACGAGACGGTCCGCGAAGGCGCGGGCCTCCGCGAGGTCGTGCGTCACGAAGATCACGGCCTTGCCGAGCGCCCGGAAGATGCGACGAAGATCGCGGCCCAGCTCGGCGCGAATCAGCGGATCGAGCGCGCCGAGCGGCTCGTCCAGGAGCAGGAGATCCGGGTCGTGCATCAGGGCCCGCATCAGCGACACGCGCTGGCGCTGTCCGCCGGAGAGACGCCGGGGCCAGCGGTCGAGCGCGTCCGGAGGGAACCGGGTCAGTGCGACCAGTTCGTCGAGCCGGGCCCGGATCCGGGAGCTCTCCCAGCCGAGATGGCGGACGAGCAGCGTCACGTTGCCGCGGGCGGTGAGATGCGGGAAGAGGCCGCCTTCCTGGATCACGTAGCCGAGGCGACGTCTCAGCTCCCGCGGGCAGTCGGGGCCGAGGAGCTCTCCGTGGAGGCGCACGTACCCTGTGTCCGGCCGGAGGAGGCCGGCGACCACACGGAGGAGCGTGGATTTGCCGGAGCCGCTCGCGCCCATGATCACGAGCGTCTCTCCGCGCACGACGGCCAGACGCTCGATCCGGATCGCGAGCCGATCCCCGAACGTCCGGGAGAGACTCTCGATTTCCAACACGGGAGCGCGAACCTAGCACGCACCCTCTCCCCGGGCAACCGAGGTGCCCGGGACGTCGGCAATGGACCGCGCGCTCCACTACTGCTCGCGGACTCCGGCCGGAACCAGGCGCCCCGGCGCGGGTTTCTCGCCCGGACGTGGCCGGGAACGCCGCCGGAGGGTAGATTTCGGGCCGACGCAGGAGGACGCATGGGCAAGACATGTGATCACCCGCTGCACGGAATCACGGTCGTCATCGAGACGAGCGGGCCGCGGGTCTACATCGGCCGCTACCACTCCGAGAGCGACGCGGGCGTCCTGCTGAACGACGTCGACGTCCGCGACGTGGAAACAGCGGCGGATCGCAGCGCCTATCTCGCGCGCTCCGCGAAGTTCGGCGTCTTCAAGAACACGGATCGGATCCGGGTGCCGCGCGAGGAGATCGCGACGCTCCGGCGATTGATCGAGTACACGGCCCCGGCCGAGGGAGGACACGCGTGAGGTACCCCGAAGAGATCGTGACGCCGATGCGGCGCGAGATGGTCCAGATGGGTTTCCAGGAGCTCCGCACCCCGGAAGAAGTCCGGACCCAGGTCGAGCAATCCGAGGGAACGGTGCTGCTGTTCGTGAACTCCGTGTGCGGCTGCGCGGGCGGCATCGCGCGCCCCGGGCTCGCGCTCGCTCTCTCGCACGACCAGGTGCCGGCGAAGCTCACCACGACGTTCGCGGGAATGGACCTCGAGGCCACCGAGTACGCGCGGAATCTCTTCTCCGAGTACCCGCCGAGCTCGCCGCAGGTCGCAATCTTCCGGAACGGGAAGGTGGCCGAGGTGATCCAGCGGCACCAGATCGAGGGAACGACGGCGGAGCACTTCGCCGGCCTGCTCACGGCGGCGTTCGACCGCGTGGCCGTCTAGCCCGCCTCCCCGGACGAAGGCCAGAGGCCCCGCTCGCCGGCGCGCGAGCGGGGCCTTCATTTTGTCTTGTTGCGGTCTTCGCATTTCCCGGCGCGGGGCGGATCGCG